>NZ_FMDO01000008.1 GCF_900095305.1 Proteiniborus sp. DW1
TTCTATTGTCAGATAAGAAATGCCTCCTTCAAAAACTAGTACATTTATTAAACAATAGTGAACTTAATATTTTAACTATAGTTTTTAATTTTTTCTCTTTACTATTTGATTTTATTATTAGCTATTCTTAAAACTATTTCATTAGAGAAAAAGTTAATTAGGTTATGTCTTTGTTCGTCACCTATATTTTTTTCTACAATTAGCTTTACGATAAGACCTAAGGTTGATACTGTAATCATCTGTGATGTTAGCTCAATAGTATTTTCATCAATTTCTTCATTTTTATATATGTCCTTTAAACAATTAAATAAGGCAGATAAAGCAGGCTTTTTCTTTGATGCACCTTTAAATAATGAGGATGTATGATTCAAAGCTTCTATAGAGTCACTTAGTTGAGCTGCCATGAACTCATCTGGCATGGCTAAGGCTGCTTCTATATAATTTTTAGTCATTTTGCTCAACACTTTTTCTGGGGAAAGCCCTTCAGTGTCTATGGAGCTTACAGCTGTAACAATTTTCTTATAACCTCTCTGCATTACGTAGTTAAGTATTTCTTCCTTGTCTTTGAAATAGTGATAAATAATAGATGGTGAATATTCAATTTTCCTAGCTATTTTTCTAATAGATAGTTGCTCAATACCTTCTGTACCTATAATATCGCTAGCTGCTTGGAGAATTAGCTCCTTCATTTCCTTTTTTTCACGCTGTCTTCTACTTTCAATCATTGCTTCACTCCTTAATTATTGTACACTGTTCTAAAGTTGAACAACGTTCAATTTTAGGTTAATATTTTATGGAACAAATGTCAATATAGAATTGGCAAAATTTTAAATTTTTTATTTTTTTATAGCTCGTTTAATTGAATACTTTAGTTCACGAAAGAACAAAAATATATACTGAGTATATTGTAAATTTGATTCAAATCATTTTTTTTGAAGCATATCCATGCTAATATATATTTAAAAGAATCAGTAAAAACAAACAATAAAGGGAAAGTGAGGCATATATTATGATAATGTTTAATGAAGTAAAAGAAAAATACTTTAAAAGACTAGAACAATTTGTACCAATTGTAGCACGTGTTCATGGAGGAACTCACCCAGAATTCCATGATGTACACAAATTATTTAGTGAAATCAATGCAAAAATAAAAAAAGCAGGAGCAGAAAAACCAGAATTAGATAATGAATTCAAACAACTACGTGAAATCACAGGTAATTATACTGTTCCAGGTGATGTATGCGAAAGCTATGAAGCTGTATACAATATGCTTGCCGAATTAGATAAAGCATATCATCATTAGATAAACCTTCTTTTCCTCTCGTATTAATGGTTTTGTAAAATAGGCAAAAACTTAAAGAGAGGAAAGGAAATGAAATCAAGTCATTCAAGAATCGAAAAATAAAAAATAGAAAGGAGTGGAATCATGCAACGGCAAATTTTAAGTAATAAAAATAAGATTGTACTATTCAGTGGTATTTTAATTGCTGTTGGATTTTTAAGTAAGTGGACCATGGACAATATTTATATTTTTGAATGGTCATTGATAATTGCATCTATTTTAGGTCTAGCTCCTATTGCTATACAAGCAATTCAAGCTTTAAGAGTAAAGGTAGTAAGCATTGATGTACTAGTTACAATTGCAGTTGTCAGTGCGTTTTTAATTCAGAACTATGAAGAGTCAGCAATTGTTACCTTTTTATTTTTATTTGGTGCCTTTTTAGAACAACGTACATTAAATAAAACTCGTTCTGCCATAAAAGAATTAACAGAAATGGCACCAGAGAGTGCACTAAAACAAATGGGAAATGGAGAATTTGAAGAAGTTGAGGTTGATGAAGTAGATGTAGGTGATGTTCTACTTGTTAAAACTGGTGCAAAAGTTCCTGTTGATGGGACAGTTTTATCTGGAGAAGCTAGTATTAATGAAGCTAGTATTACAGGAGAGTCTCTTCCTGTCAGAAAGGAAAAGGGCTCAAATGTATTTGCAGGTACAATCTTAGATAATGGAACTATTCAAGTTGTGGCTGACCGTGTAGGAGAAGATACAACATTTGGTAAGATTATTGAACTAGTAGAAGAAGCACAAGACTCAAAATCAGAAGCGGAACGGTTCATAGACCGTTTTTCCAAATATTATACACCAGTAGTTCTTGTTTTATCCTTTATAGTATGGTTATTTTCACGAGATATTGAACTTGCAATTACTATTCTAGTTTTAGGATGTCCAGGTGCTTTAGTTATTGGTGTACCAGTATCTAATGTTGCAGGTATAGGAAATGGAGCACGTCACGGAATATTATTAAAAGGTAGCGAAGTAATTAGAGATTTCAGCAGATTAGATACAATGGTATTCGATAAAACTGGTACCCTAACAGTAGGAAACCCATCGGTTGCAGAAAAAGAATATTATGGAGATGAGATTGATGAAGTATTAGGATATCTTGCAAGTGTTGAGCGTGAATCAGACCACCCATTAGCAAAAGCAGTATTGGAGGAAATTGGAGAAACCACATTTTCGCCAGTTGAAAATACAGAAGTTATAAAAGGTGGCGGAATTGTAGCTAAAGTTAATGGGCACAGAATTGCTGTTGGAAATATTACCTTAATGGAAAGAGAAAATGTTGAACTTGATGAAAAAGCAAAAGCAGATGTTGAAAGCCTCGAAAAAAATGGGAACTCACTAGTGCTAACTGCTGTTGATGGAAAACTAAAAGTCTTGATGGGTGTTCGTGACCAGATACGTTCAGGCGTAAAAGAAGACTTACTAAAACTAAAGAAATTAGGGGTAAAAAAACTTGTTATGTTATCAGGTGATAACCAGGGGACAGTAGACCTGGTTAGTCGTGAGCTAGGTTTAACTGAAGCACATGGAAACATGCTGCCTGGAGATAAATCAGTATATATTAAGAAGCTAATTGAAGAAGGGCAAATAGTTGCTTTCGTTGGAGATGGTGTCAATGACAGTCCTTCACTAGCTTTAGCAAATATCGGTATAGCCATGGGAGGCGGTACAGATGTTGCTATTGAAACATCAGATGTTGTTCTGATGAATTCTGACTTTAGCTGTTTACCACATGCCCTTGGATTAACAAAAGCTATAGCCAGAAATATGAAGCAAAATATTTTTATAGCTGTAGGAGTTGTATTAGTATTATTAGCCAGTGTATTATTCAGTGAGTGGATGAACATGTCAATAGGTATGCTAGTACATGAAGGTAGTATATTAGCAGTTATTCTTAATGGTATGAGATTATTACGTTATAACTTAAGAAAATAACTAAGTAAAAAATTGACTTGAAATTAAAGGTTTATTAAAAAAATAGGATATAATTAAACTAAATAGACAGTATGAAAGAGACTTACCAAAATTTTTTGATGGGAGGAGATTATAGTATGAAATCAGCAACAATCCAATTAGAAACTTTAGCATGTCCATCATGTATGCTAAAAATTGAAGGTGCGCTTAAAAGTTTAGATGGTATAGACCAGGATACAGTAAAAGTATCATTTAACTCAAGCAAAGTGAAAGTGGATTTCCAGGAAGATAAAGTTTCAATCGATGAAATCGAAGATTCAATTAAGAAACTAGGTTATGAGGTTATAAAATCAAAAGTAAAATAATAGGCCCTTTAAGAAGGAAGCAACTTAGAATAGAAATACCCGTTCTCTAGATTATCAAAAGGACGGGTGTTTTGATTTACTTATTTTTGTAATAAAATATAGCAAGCTGTGTCCTATCTCTGAGGTCTAATTTGGATAAAATAGTAGATAAGCTATTTCTAACAGTACCCTCGCTTAGATACAGCTTATTAGCTATTTCTCTATTGCTGAGGCCTTCAGCTACAGCTGTGATTATTTCTAATTCCTTTTCTGTAATACCATACTTTGAAAAGTCAGTAGTTTCGCTTCCATTAATTAAAGACGGGATTTTCGAGACAATGTCATCGCCGAAAACGCTTTGTCCCATAAACACAGCCTTGAGTGCAGGTACAATACATTCAAAGTTTTGCTTAATTATATACCCCTTAGCTCCCATCCTAAGTGCTTTAACTATATACTCATCATCTGAAAAAGTAGTTAGAAATAATATCTTTGCATTTTTATCTTTATTTAATATAGCTTCTCCTGCATCAATTCCAGACATTAACTCCATTCTTATATCCATTAACAGAATATCAGGATTTAAGCTATTATAAAGCTCTATAGCCTCTTTTCCGTTATGTCCTATACCTACTACAGAAATATTTTCTTCTGCTTCTAGTATAGTTTTAAGAGCCAAACATACTAAGTTGTCATCATCCACTACCACTACTTTCATTTTGCTCAATCCTTTCAATGTGCTTATTTTTTAGGTATTGAAATAAATATTCTAAATCCTTTGTCTGTGCTAATATTAACATTGCCACCTAATGATGTGACCCTATCAGTAATATTTTTTATTCCGATGCCATTTTCACTATTGTAGTTACAAGGAGAACCATTGTCTTTTATAATCAATTGATAAAGTGAAGGATGTTCACGTACTGTTATAGAGGCCTCAGTAGCATTAGAATGTTTAATAATATTTGATAAGGCTTCCTTTGTTATAGTAATGAAGCAATTTTTGATATCCTTTTTTATATTTGATTCTATATCATAATCAAAACTAATAGGACAAAAATTAAAATTTTCAATTAATTTTTGTATCTCTGTATGTAAATCAATAGCTTTTTCGTGTAAGTTATGTACACTATCACGTATGCTATCCATTGCCTCAGAAAGGGTATCTTTTATAACTACTAGACTTTCTTTTGTTTTGTCATCCTTATTGATTGCTAGAAGTGCACCGATTTGCAATATACATCTTGATAGTAAATGTCCTACATTGTCATGAATATCTCTTGCTATCCTATTCCGTTCAGTTAATGTTGCAAGGTTTATTTCATAATCCTGCTTCTCTAGAAGTTCCTTATTTTGCTTTTCCAGCTGCATTGATATTTCCTTAGCATTATCTCGGAGTACATGATAATCTTTTTCAAGAATTTGAAGTGAAACGGTACGAGATTTTAGAACATATGTAAAAAGAATAAAAGCTGCTATCAATAGCCTTGATTCAGGTTGAACTTCAGTAAAATTAAGAATAAGTGGAATAACTGATAATGCCCATAACCACTTAGGATCCATAAGTACTACATCGTAACAGAGCAATGGGACTAAGAATAATAAAGCTGGAATAAACAAGCTAGCAATTATATATATGACAAAAATAACAATAGTAATAAATTGCTTTTCAAAATAGCTTATTATAGCACTACAGATTATGGTGGCTAGTATTGGTACGATCATATATGGACTATTTGTATTGGAAACATAAAAAGCCAATAAAACAGCTAAGATAATAGCTTTATCAATTAATCTCTTCATTTCTCTAAGCTCCTATTTATAGGATAAGGTACATATAAATTCTAGCATTTCATATTATGGACTTCAAGCTTATTATGACATTTGTCATGCATAACTTGGAGTTCATTCACTTATTAATTTCATTTATTTATTTTATTATATATATAAGGTAGTATGAATTGATTATAAAAACTTTTTCATATGAGTTTTAATTATATAATTGGAGGGAGTACTATGGTTATAAAGGTTAAAAACCTAGTAAAAAGATATGATGATTTGATTGCATTAGATCATTTAAATCTAGAAGTAAAAGAAGGTGAAATTTTCGGACTTCTGGGACCAAATGGTTCTGGCAAAACCACAGCAATAAATTGTATATTATCACTATTGAAATATGATAAGGGGACCATAGAGATTTATGGCAAGCCTATGACGCCAGATGCCTATGATATTAAAAGGAATATAGGCATTATCATGCAGAATGTTGCAGTTTTTGAAGAGCTAAATGTTTATGAGAACATTGATTATTTCTGTGGGATGTATATTACAGATAAAAAGAAGCGGAGAGGGCTTGTAGATGAGGCTATAGACTTTGTTGGACTTAAGGATTATAGAAAGTTCTATCCCAAAAAGCTAAGTGGTGGATTACTTAGAAGATTAAACATTGCCTGTGGAATTGCTCATAAACCTAATCTAATCATTCTAGATGAACCTACAGTCGCAGTTGACCCTCAAAGCAGAAACAACATATTAGAAGGTATACAAAGACTTAATAAAGAGGGAGCAACAATAGTTTATACTTCCCACTACATGGAGGAAGTTGAGGAAATATGTACAAGAATAGCCATCATGGACAAAGGCAAAATAATAGCTACAGGAACTAATGATGAACTAAAGGATATGATAAATTCTGGTGAAACTATTACAATAGAAATTTTTAAGTTTGATAAAAACATATTAGATGATATTAGAAAATTTCCGCATATTTCATCTGTTGATTTTAACGACAGTTTACTAGTTGTAAAATCAAGTAAAGGAAAAAATAACTTAGTGGCTTTGTTAGACTATTTAAAATCTAAAAACATTCCTATTGGAAAAATTTATTCTGAACCACCTACATTAAACGATGTGTTTCTAGAAATAACTGGCAAAGAGCTTAGAGATTAAAGGGGAGGATATTATGTTTATACATAACTACCTATACAGGTTAAAATGTATAGTAAGGGATAAGCAAATTATGTTCTGGACACTACTATTTCCTATAGTTTTAGCTATATTGTTTAATTTGGCCCTTAGAAATATACACAGTACAGAAAATTTTACTGAAATAAAAGTGGGAATAGTTGATGACGATGAGTATAGAAAGAATACAGCTTTTATCAATGTAATTGAAGCTGTATCAAGCTCTGACAATAGCACAGGTACAAAAAATCTATTTCATGTTATCTATACATCAATGGAAGAAGCTGACAAACTTCTTGAAGATAACAAAATTAAAGGCTACATTTATTTTGAAGATGAAATAAAGCTAGTAGTAAAGAAATCTGGTATAGATCAGAGCATCATAAAAGGATTCATAGACGATTTTGTTCAAACTAGTTCTACAGTTTTGACAATAATAAATAAAGACCCTGATGCAATTAATGATGGACTATTGAATAATGTAGCAGATAGAACTGACTACCTTAAAGAGATCACTGTAAGTAAATCAGCTCCAAATACTTTTGTAAACTACTTTTACACATTAATTGCTATGGCATGTCTATACGGAGGCTTTTGGGGATTAAAGGAGGTTACTGCTATCCAAGCTGATCTTTCTCCACAGGGAGCAAGAGTTAGTGTAGCACCTACTCATAAGGTAAAGTTGTTCTTAGCATCTATGCTGGCTGCTACTACTGTGCAATTAGGGGTGATAGCTGTTTTACTAGGCTATTTGACTATAATATTAAAAATTGACTTTGGAAATCAACTGGGATATATAGCATTAACTTGCATAATAGGCACATTTACAGGAGTTACCTTTGGAACTTGTATTACCACAGTAGTGAAAAAAAGTGAGGGACTTAGAATAGGAATTCTTATTGGGCTTTCTATGATTATGTCATTTTTATCAGGAATGATGTATGACAAGATGAAGTATATTGTCAGCACAAAGGTTCCTATATTAGGTTATATTAACCCAGCTAACTTAATAACTGATAGCTTTTACTCCTTATATTATTATGATACTCATACAAGATACTTCAAAGATATTGCCTTACTTTGCATTATTGCAGGAATTTTTAGTTTAATTACTTATTTGGTAATAAGGAGGCAGAAATATGCAAGTCTATAAAGCCTTTTTCAAGATAATTCTTAAGAATTTAAGTCAAATAATAATTTACTTTGTAGTCTTTATAGGCATCACGACAATACTTGCGAGTTCTAGTCCTAATACTGTAGCTACAGACTTTACTGAAGCAAAAGTCAATATAGTATTAATAAATCATGACACTAATTCAAAATTAGTTGAAGGTTTGAGAAAGCATCTCAGTCAAAATGCAAACATTAAAGATATACCAGATGATACTCAAAAACTTCAAGATGCTCTGTTTTTTAGAGAGGTAGAATATATATTAAGAATTCCAATGGGATTTACAGAGGGATTGCTAAGTGAAAAGCACATACAAATTGAAAAGACTGTAGTACCTAATTCAACAAGTGGAATATACATTGATAACATAATTAATAAATATTTAAATACAGTCAGAACTTATAATAATAGCATAGAGGATTTAACTGAGGAAGAGCTTATTAGCTATGTTGAAAAAGATCTAAGCAAAAAAACTGATGTTAAGATAAAATCTTCTGTAGAGGAAACTTTTTTGATTGAGAAGCGTGCGCATTTTTTTAACTATATGGCCTATACACTATTTTCAGTATTAATTTTAGGAGTAAGCTCAGTAATGATTGTCTTTAATGATACAGAGTTAAAAAGGCGTAATCTTTGCTCTCCTATACAACTTAAAGCTATGAGTTTTCAACTAATACTAGGGAATATTACTTATGCGGTAATTGCGTGGTTTACATTGATTTTAATGAGCTTCATAATGTATGGAAGCTACATGTTTACTGCTAAAGGCTTGCTTTTAATATTAAACTCATTCATATTTACTTTAGCAGTCTTAAGCATAAGTTTTTTAATCGGAAATTCTATAAAGAGTAAAAATGCCATGTCGGCAGCTGCAAATGTCTTTTCTCTAGGCTCATGTTTTATAAGTGGAGTATTTGTTCCTCAAGATTTGATGAGCAATACAGTGTTAAAAATTGCAAGCTTTACACCAAATTATTGGTTTGTGAAAGCTAATAATAGTATATCTGGCTTGAATAATATTAATATGACAAACCTTAAACCTATATTCATGAACATGCTGATAGTAATAGGCTTTGCTTTAGCTATGTTAGCAGTATCCCTTGTAGTTATAAAGCAAAAGAGAGTAAGTAATTAGTGATAAGAATAAAAAGGCTAAATCTTTAGCCTTTTTATCATTATCGTTCAAAAACAAATTTTCCATCTATCATTGTCTTTTCTACTTTAATATCCTTAATATAGGATTCATCTATGGTAAATATGTCACTATCTAATACTATTAAATCAGCAACGTAGCCTGGTTTTAACCTACCTTTAAAGTCCTCTTTAAATTCATTGAAAGCACTTCCTATTGTATAGGCATCTATAGTATCTTCAATACTCATTTTTTCACTTGGGTTGAATCCGCCTTCAGGCTTACCATTAATTCTCTTTCTTGTAACAGCACAATAAATATTAGGGAAAGGATTACAGTCTTCTACTGGCGCATCAGTACTGAAGCTTATTGGAGCACCTAGCTTTTTTAGAGTATTAAATGCATAAGATGTATTTGCTAATTCCTTACCAACACGGTCTTCAACAATTTGTGTATCATAATCTAAAAAAATGGGCTGATACATAACAGGGATGTTTAGTCTAGCTATTCTCTCTAATTGGTCCATGCTAGTAATCTGACAATGAACTATTCCATGACGAAGAGGGTTCTTTCCATCCTTCATAGTTTTATCATATGCATTTATTACGCTTTCTACAGCACCATTACCAATTGCATGAGTAACTACTGTAATCCCATTTTTTGTGGCTAAGTCACATAAAGCTTGTAGTTGTTCATCGCTCAAAGCTGCTACACCTTTAGTCCCGGGAGCATCCTCATATTCTCTTAACATTAAGGCTGTTCTAGCTCCTAATGAACCATCTTTATATAACTTTAAAGCACCACGTGATAAGAACTTTCCATCATATATTCCTGTTTTAAATTCAGTATCTAGGTATTCTTTGAAAACATTTATATTTTGAAAATTAAATTGGGGATAATATCTTAATTTTAACTTACTATTATTATTTAATTCGTGGATAATTTTAAAAATGTTTTTAAAGTTATCTTCAGAAACATCATTTGATTGAACAGAAGTTATACCTAGACTCAATGCATATTCAGCTGCCCTAATAAAATCTTCCATTATTGCATTATTATCTTTATCAGGAATAACAGAATAGAGTAAGCTGAGGGCATTTTCATTAAATATTCCATTTGGTTTTCCATCATTTCCAAGTTCAATAACTCCACCATCAACATTTGTGTTTTCATCTATACCAAGTATCTCTAGGGCTTTTGTATTACCTACTGCCACATGACCGCATACTCTACTAAAGACAATAGGAATCTCTGTAGATATTTTGTCCAAATCAAAGCGTGTCAATAGGCGCCTTTCACCAGTAGAGAAATAATCTTGGTTCCAACCTCTACCTTTTAGAACAGTCAATCTATTATTTTGCTTAATAAACTTTCTTCCTAACTCTATAACATCATCTACTGACTTTGCTGATGTCAAATTGCATGAGCTCATAAATTCTCCAACGCCTAAAAGATGCATGTGACTATCATTAAAGCCAGGTAAAACAGTTTTCTCTTGTAGGTCTATTATCTTATCAGCGTCATTTTTAAGAATCTCTTCATCAGTACCAACTTCTTTGATAATGCCATTTTCAATGAATATTGCCTGTTGAAAGTTATTTTTCTCAATATAGAACTTCCCATTCCTTAGTATTGTTCTCAAAATACAATCCCCTCCATATAATAGCTTAGTTAAAATGAGACTTGCTTAAGCTTTAAAAAAAGATGAACTAAAAGGGCAACGCCTGATTATTTAATTATATCATTAATTGTGTTGGCATAGAAAAATAAAAACTTCTATATAAGATAAGCTTGAAAACTGAAGACTATTATTAAAACTCAATGATAGAAAGATAGAAAGTTTACATACACAAAATATTTTGGTATTTCTTTCCTAGTACTTATAAATAAAAGAAATTCTTCGGACTTACATCCTTAGAATGACGTATTTTGCAAGCTGTCACTCTGGCGTAAGCGAAGAATCTCTCTTAAGTTAATTATTTACTAGTATTTAATAAATTTTGAACCTGCTACACCACAAATACTACATTTTTCTGGAACATATTTTTCAATGTTTCCACATACAGGGCATAAATAATAGAAAATTTCTTCTGTTGCATCAATATTTTCTAATGCTTCTCTATAAAGCTTAGCATGAACTTTTTCAGCTTCCATGGCAAAAGTAAATGTTCTAATTGCTGCCTTATTTCCTTCTTCTTCAGCAACTTTTAAGAATTCTGGATACATACTCTCGAATTCGTATTTTTCGCCATTTTCTGCATCTTTAAGATTTTCTGAAGTTGATAAGATTTTTTCTGCTACTTCTAAGTGTTTTTGAGCATGTATTGCCTCAGCATCTGAAGCTGCTCTAAATAGCTTTGCTGCGTTAGTTTTTCCTTCAGCTTCTGCTTTCTTAGCATAAGCAGTGTATTTTCTGTTAGCTTGGGACTCACCAGCAAATGCAGCCATTAAATTTTCAAGTGTTTTGTTTTTTGACATATGTATCTCCTCCATTTATTTAAATTTATTTTAATTGACTTAGTTAGATTTATCATTACTATGACTAATACATTTAGGACAAATACCTTTAAAATACACATCTTTATGTTTGATTTTAAAGCCTTTTAAATCCTTAGAATCAAAAGAATCTATATTTATTTCAAAATCATATATAGAGCCACAGGATTCGCATTTAAAATGACCATGACTTTCTGTATCTATGTCGTATCTAGCCTCATTATCCTCTATAGTTATTTGTTTTACCATACCAGCATCTACTAAAGTATTTAATGTATTATATACAGTAGTTTTTGATAGGGTAGGTATTTCATTATGTAAATGGCTGTATATTTGATCTACAGTAGGGTGACATCTATTGTTAGCTACATACTCTAATACTTTAAGCCTTTGATGTGATAGACGTATACTTTTATTTTTCAATTCTCTTGATAAATCTTCGAAATTCTTTTTCATTTAATTCACATCCTAACTTAGTTAAAATAAAATGTATTAGTTTTAAGTCTATAATGATTACAATTTAATTATAATTACAATAATATATTTTGTCAAGCATTAAAATAAAAAATTTTAAAATATTGTGGGTAATTATTGAAGCAAAGGTAAAAGTTCTTGTTAGAGTCATTCTCATTAAGTAAGGGTATAATAATTAGGAGGAGTATTGATAAAGAAAAGAGTCTTGTATATATAGTGAATTAAGGAGAAATAAGCAAAAAACCAAGAGTCAAAAAAATTAGAAAAGGAAAGGATATTATGATAGATGGTAAAACAATACAGAAAATAGGATGGAATTTAGATAATAGTTATTCTTTACTACCAGAAAAATTTTATACAAGAACCAATCCAACTCCTGTAAGTTCACCAAAGCTAGCAATTTTAAATCATGGATTGGCAACAAAGCTGGGTCTAGACCCTTCGGCACTGAAAAATAATGAGGGCATAGAAATACTTGCTGGAAATCAGATTCCTGAAGATGCCTTTCCTATTGCACAAGCGTACGCAGGTCACCAATTTGGTCATTTTACAATGTTAGGAGACGGGAGGGCAGTTTTACTAGGTGAACAAATAACGCCACAAGGAGAAAGGTTTGATATTCAACTTAAGGGTTCTGGCAGGACTCCATATTCAAGAGGAGGAGATGGAAGGGCAGTACTTGGTCCAATGCTCCGTGAATACATTATAAGTGAGGCCATGTATGCATTAGGAGTTCCAACAACTCGCAGCTTAGCTGTGGTGACAACAGGTGATATGGTAATGCGTGAAACAGCATTACCTGGTGCAATTCTAACTCGTGTGGCGGCTAGTCATATCCGTGTAGGTACCTTTGAATTTATTGCAGAATGGGGAACAAGTGAGGAATTAAAGATTCTAGCTGACTATACTATAAGACGACATTATCCCGAAATAGAAGCAGAAGAAAACAAGTATCTTTCCTTACTTCAAGAAGTTATCAAGCGTCAGGCTTCGCTTATAGCTAAATGGCAGCTCGTAGGATTTGTTCACGGAGTAATGAATACTGACAATATGACTATTAGTGGAGAAACTATTGATTATGGACCTTGTGCCTTCATGGATGTATATAATCCAGCAACTGTTTTTAGTTCAATTGATATCTATGGTCGTTATGCCTATGGCAATCAGCCTGATATAGCTGCATGGAATCTAGCAAGATTTGCAGAGGCGCTATTGCCACTAATCCACTCGAATCAGGATAAAGCTATTAAATTTGCTGAGAAAGCAGTATCAAGCTTTTATGAGCTATATTACAATAGTTGGCTTACGGGAATGAGAGCAAAGCTAGGAATATTTAATGAAGAAACAGAGGATGAATCACTTATTGAAAATCTTTTAAATCTTATGCAAAAATATAATGCAGATTACACTAATACATTTCGTGCATTAACCTTAGATAAGCTGTGTGACATGGTTCTATTTGACACAGTAGAATTTGCTAATTGGTATAAAATGTGGCAAAAGAGATTAAGTAGACAAGAGGAAAATTCACCACATCAATCGATGCGTAAAATCAATCCTGCTGTTATTCCTAGAAATCACAGAGTAGAAGAGGCATTAGATGCAGTAACTAAGCAGAGGGACTATAGCGTAATGGGAATACTTTTGAATGTTCTTTCTAATCCTTTTGCTTATTCTAGTGAACAGAATCAATATACTACTTTACCTGAACCATCTGCAAAACCCTATAGAACATTTTGTGGGACTTAATTATGTAAAAAACGAGGGACTTGTTTTCATCCCTCGTTTTATGTGACTTTATAATTACTTTGGAGTTACTAAACTTTTCTTACGCCACTTACCTCTCTTAAAGAAAATTGTAGTTATTATAGCCCCCATTGTCCAAGATACAAGTAGGGAAATAAAAGTAGATTCAGGTCTGCCTGTAGGATAGGCTGCACTTCTTGTAAAATAAGCAATAGTATAAGCAACTGGTACACGCAATATAACAGTAGTAATAAGTGAAATCCACATTGGTGTCATAGTATCTCCTGCACCGCGCATAACCCCAGATAAACACTGTGTTATTGCCATTGCAATATAACCTACAGCAAGAATTTTCATCATATGCATAGCTAAGTCAACAAGTTCCTTTGTGTCAGTAAAAATTCCCATGAGGTACCTGCCAAAAACTAAAATAGTTATAGTAATTATCGTTGATACTCCAACTGCAATCATTGTGCCCTGCTTAGTTCCCTTATCAACTCTATCCATTTTCTTAGCTCCTATGTTTTGTCCTGCATATGTTGTCATTGCATTTCCAAAAGAAAAGTTTGGCATCATAGCAAACCCATCTACACGCATAACTATAACATTGCAAGCTATAACCATTTCTCCAAAGCTATTAGTTAGAGATTGTACAACAATCATTGCAAGAGAAAATATTGCTTGAGTCAAACCTGAAGGTAAACCAAGCTTTATTAACTTAAGAGAGTATTCCTTATTTAATCTCAACATTTTCAAGCCAACATCAAAGTTATTTTTCATCCTCAATAGCTTAAGTAGACAAAGTATTGCTGATACTCCCTGAGCTATTACAGTTGCAAGTGCTACACCTGGAACACCCATATTGAACTTTGCCACAAACAATAGATCAAATCCCACATTCAAAGCTGTTGAAATAAGTAGAAATATAAGTGCTGATAATGAGTCACCGAGTCCACGCAGTACACCAGCAAAGATATTATAATAGGCAAATCCTGCAATTCCTATAAAGAAAATATTAAGATAACCTGTACACCAATCTATAATAGTGTTTGGTGTGTTAAGAAGATTAAGCAAAGGTCTAGTTACTAGAGGACCGACTATCATAATTATTATTGAGGCTATTGCAGTAAGAGATATACATATACCAATAGTATGAGAAAGCTTTTCACGGTCCTTTGCTCCGAAATACTGAGATACCATTATACCCGCACCTACAGAAATCCCCACAAAGAGTACGAGTAATAAGTTTAATATAGGAGATGCACTCCCTACGGCAGCGAGAGCATTGTCTCCTACATATCTACCTACGATAATAGAATCAGCTGTGTTATAAAACTGTTGAGCTATATTTCCAATTAGCATTGGAATAGCAAATTCTACGATTCGTTTCCATGGAGTACCTTCAGTTAAATCTTTAGCTGCAAATAGTTCCTTAAAATTTACCATGTGTAGACCTCCTATTAAAATTATATATATTGTAAGAACTATCATAATCTTAGATGAAATCTAGTTTATATTAATATTAAATGTTTGTCAATTTAGTATTTAAAACAAAAGGGTGTTCCTAAATAGGGACATCCCTTTTGAATGTTTAATTTATTCTATAGCCTTTTTTTACATATTTGCGGTAGTAGTAAATTATAGGATTCCAATAACTTCTAAGACGCTTCTCAAGAGTTTTTCTATACAGTTTTAAATCTAGTACTTCTTCATCTGAAGCTGGAGAAGTACTATACTTGCTTCTTACAAATATATCTGTTATTTCCTGTATTCCCTTTACGTTATGAATATAGAACTTATATGCAATTCGATTTGCATATTCATAGTGAGTTTCGCCATACTCTTGAGGGTAACCTAATAACTCCATAAGCTTGGTTATTTGTTTGTATAGGTATATAATCTTATTATTATTTGATAGCTTGTTTGCTCGCATTTCTTGACAAATATGCTTTGAAAAGCCTATTATAAATCGTACTGGAATTATTAATAGTAGTAGTATCAATAATATATCTGTAATTATTCTTCTAGATATAATAGGTTCATCTTCATATGATCTATCAAATAATGGACCATTCTCTTCATTTTCAAAACCAAAGTTGTCATCTATTATTATATCTCTAGCACTATCTCTAGGAACTCTATCAGGTAGTATTTGATCATCTAACACAGCTTCACTTCTAACCTCAGAAGGTCTGTAGTTTTCCAATCTAGGTTGTATTGGATAAACAGGTGTAGGCTCAAAGGTCATCCAACCAACAGGCTCTATAAAGGCTTCTACCCATGCATGAGCATTTTTCTGTCTTACTTCATATTCTCCAGGTTCATCTGTTTCTTGAGTTAAATATCCTTCAATGTATCTACTAGGTATTCCTTCAAGTCTAAGCATAATTGCCATAGCCGTTGCAAAATAAGTACAATATCCCTCCTTCTCGTCAAACAAGAAGTGATCTATAAACTCTTTGCCTTCAGGGACTTGGTTTACCTCTAAATTGTAATTATAGTTGTTTCTGAGATATTTTTCAATAGCTACAGCCTTTTGAAAGTCACCTTTTGAATCTTTGACTATTTCTCTAACTAATTCTTTTGTTCTCATAGATATTCTGTTATCAGGAACTTGAAGGTATTTACTTAAATTAGCTATGTTTTTCTTGTTTTGAACTAATCCACGAGACACTAGAAGCCCATAGGGAAGTGGTTTTTGCACCTTGACAACATAACTTTCTCTGTCATAAACTCCATCTGGAAAAAATAAAATATTATCATTGCTTACATTTACTACATGATCATCCTTTGAATTTACTTCTACTGCCATATATGGACTAAAGACAGTTGTTGAGGCAAAGGAATGATTTGTGATAGTAATGTATAATTCGTCATAGTAGTTTTTTTGTTCATACTCAGAAAGCCCGCTAAAGTCCTGACCTAACTGATGGTTTCTTAGTGTACCTAATATTGACTGCCACTGGTTTCCTGTATAAGTATGCATTACATTTCCTCTAAGATAAACAGCTTCTTCTGCATATACAGTCATGATTTTTTTATCGCTTAAACTTACTGGTCCACCTAACTTTGAAGGGTTATTTTGGAAGCCAGTAATTGAAAAATCAAATAAGGATGCTTTACCAGATTCTCTACTAGAGCTATTGTTTGAACGTAGGTTTTCAATACCTGGATATATATTATAAACTGTCTGGCTTAGCCACGGCCAATTTACATTTTTGTTGCTTTTAGGCAGCAATAATGCTATAAAAACTATCAAAAGACTATAAGTAGATACTGTCTTTAGCCATAGTTTGATTGAACCTTCTGCAGCATAGTTAGCTGGGCTTTTAGTCTTAGCTCTATTTTTGTAATATTTATCTAGTCCCATATGAAAGAAAAAAATAACTAAGAATATGGATAGAACCCAATATGCTTTATCATAAAAATTATACCAATAGATAATGAATGTTCCTACATAAGGAGGAAGTAGCAGGAAAATATTTTTAAGTTTAAAAAATATAAATGCAGTGAAAAGTGATACAAATATAATTAGAATTCCCCAAAATATCAGCATATTATCTGGAGCTATATTTTCTTTACCTTGTATATTACCTATAATGTTATCAAATAAGAAGAAAATTCTTTCTCCAACAGTAACTAAAATTGGCGAAATGAAACGATGAACTAAAACAGCACCTAGAATAGTCATAGCTATAAGTGAATATAAGAACAATGGATTCAATAGGAAGAATTTGACCACTAGGCTTCCAATGAAGGCTAATATTATTTGCAAGAAAATATTTAGCTCTAATCCAATTCCTAATCCAAACATATATACAAGACAAAATACTAAAGAGGCATAAATAAGGTTATATATGTGTTTTTGAAATCTATCCATTGTAGACCTCCAACGCATCCTTAATATTAGTGGTATGATCTAATATATATATAGGTATACCTTCTTGATTAAACATTGCTTGAACTTCTTTGTCAATGTTTTTCATGTCATTTTCTGTATCAGTAGCAAGGATAAATAGTGGATTAAAATTTTTAGTCCTTAATTGAATACCTATTGAGCCCATACCTTTGCTAAGATTTGGAGTAATGAATATAACTGTTGAGCCTTTCTTAATCGTCTCAATTCTAGACAAGAGAAGGGACTTAAAGTCAAAAGCACCATTACCTTTAAATCTAGCTAAAACTTCAAGAAAGGCTTTATAGTCAGATTTTTGCTGACCTTGTACCATTATGTATTTGTAAGAATCTTGAGTTTCCAAACTAACATCAATGCCTTGACTTAGACAATAACTTACTATACTAAGGGCAGAATCTGCTATTTTATCTTCCAAAAGTCTATCTATATCATTAATAAAGTATTTTGATTCATTATCTAAAAATATAGTAGCATAAGTGTCTCCATAGCTTTCAAATTCTTTAATTATAGGAGTATCCTTTTTTGCAGATAGTTTCCAATGTATGGCTTTGACAGGATCTCCCGCCCTATATTCCCTTAAGGAGGCAACTCTACTTTTATCCTGAAAGACAGAATTCTGTATTAGAGCTTCTCCAGATTGGTGACTAGAAGTTATTCTAAATGTTGAAAGATTAATTACTTTTGGATAAACCAAAAGAGAGATATTGCTACTAATTTTCTTCCTAAAAGAATAAAATCCAAATACATCACGCACTATTACAGTTATCTCACCAAGTTCATAATAGCCTCTTCTTTTTAAAGTTATTGTTTCTTTATGAGTAAAGGTTTCATTTCTTTCTAAAGATAAAGCCACATTAGGAGAGCATATTCCTGTAAGTTGCCTTGAAATATCACTATGAATTTCTACATAAGGGATGGTAAAAAAGCTATGGTTTGTTACTTCGTACTCTATATTGATGTCTTCACCTGCAAATAATGATTCACTCGGTATCTTAACATAGCCCTTTAAATATTTAAGAACAATTAAACAATGAATAAGAGGCAAAATAAAGGTAAGTAGAAGTATATAGAATAAAAAATAGGGCATAGTGCCTCCTACAAAAAGTACAAAAGCAAAAACAGTTACCAAAATTAATATAGGAACAGTTTTCAACCTAATCATTTCATACTCACCGGCACATACATGCGACTTAGGACTTCTTTTAGAACTTCTTCAACACTCTTTCTTTCGATTTTAGCTTCAGGTGAAAGTATTATTCTATGTCCTAGTACAGAAGTTACCATGCTTTTTACATCATCTGGTATAACATAGTCTCGACCTGCTAAAAATGCTTTAGCTTTTGCAGCCTTTAATAAGTCAATAGAAGCTCTGGGACTAACTCCTAGTTGCAAATCTCTAAAATCACGCGTAGCATTAGATATACTTACAATGTAATCGATAATGTCATCATGGACTGTTAAGTTATCTACAATAGATTGCATATTTAATATATCTTCCTGTGAAGCAACAGGCTCTATAAGGTTAAGTTTTTTTATAGACTGATAGTTTTTAAGTATTTCTATTTCATAGGATTTATCAGGATAGCCAAGTGATAGACGCATTAAGAAACGGTCTAGCTGTGCCTCTGGTAAAGGAAAAGTACCCTGATACTCAAGTGGGTTTTGAGTAGCCAATACCATAAAAGGCTTTTCTAAAATATAATGTCCTTCTTCAGTAGATACCTCTCCCTCCTCCATAGCTTGTAAAAGACTAGACTGAGTTTTGGGAGAAGTTCTATTGATTTCATCAGCTAGGAAAATTTGATTGAAAATGGCACCTTTCTTAAATGTAAAAGCTCCTGTATCTTTATCGTAGATACTAACTCCTATAATATCTGATGGCATCAAGTCAGGAGTAAACTGAACTCTTTTATAAGATAAATTCATACTCCTTGCAAGGGTCTTAACTAAAGTTGTTTTACCTACCCCTGGCACATCCTCTATTAATAGATGACCTTTTGCAAGAATAGTGATCAAAACCTTTTCTAAAACATCATCCTTACCAATAATAACTTTTTTTAGATTTTCTAAGATATCTAAAGCTTTTTTATTATCCATACTATCCCCCCCGTTTCTGAATTGACACAAAATTGAAAATAATCTTATTATTATAACTATACCATTTCTTGTATTATTTAAAAGAGTTAAATGCAATTGTTTCAAAAATTTAAAACAATAAAAGACGATACTTTTCCTATATAGCATTTTATGAACTCATAAAAATCTTATTAGATGAACGTGAAATATATTTGACAATTATCTAATATAATGTTATATGTTAATTAGAATGTAGAAAGGAGAGAGTCATAGTGAATTACGTTGTTCATAATGAGCCTAACTGGTTGTATGAAGCAGCTACATGTATTTCAGAGCAAGACTCAAAAAATGAAGAGCGAGTAATAGAAAATCATAATAAATTTGGAATGACAAAAGAAGAAATGACAGGCTATTTTAAAAAACATATGACTTATAAAAAAGCAGTATTAAAAGATATTCTCCCTATTTACAACCGATACTCCTCACAAAAATGGTTATTTCAGAAATTCGAGCTTGAAATGGATGATGATTTTTGTCTTGGAGTATCTATAATAGCCTTTTGGGGAAATAGGGCAAGCCTTGATATGAGTAACACTGATATTGATAAGCTCATGGTTGAATATTTAATAAGTACCATTTCAGATTATTCAACTGACACTGATAATAAGGAGATAATCGTAAATAGTCTTTCAGATTTAGTAGATGTACTTAATAGAACTAGCATGGACGATGCCTTTAAAATGCATTTGATAAGGCTATATCACAATAGGCATAACACTATTAAAGAGCTGTTAGAAATGCTTCTTTTATGTGTGCCTATTTGTCAAAAGCATTTCCATATTATTAAAGAAGATTTTGATAAATCCTTAGAAGTATTAACTAAGGCAGAGGATTTAGAAAAATTGTTTGATAAATCTGTAGGTATAAAAATAAAATCACATGTTGATTGTAACATCTACTTGACAATTTTTAATTTTAACAGGTTTAGATTAGAGCTCAACGACGATATCAATAATTATTATCTAGGACTTTACTTTCTTTCTTTAGTAGATTTAAAGGAAAAAAATCGATTCAATGATAATGACATGATTGCCGACTTAAAAGCTCTAGGAGATACTACAAGACTTAAGATAATTCGTATTCTTTCAGAGAAGAAAATGTATACGCAAGAATTAGCTGAAATTATAGGATTAACACCTGCAACAGTATCACATCATATTAGTATTTTATTGAAATCTGATTTGATTTCAGTAACAATTGGGGATGAAAATACAAGAAAAGTATTTTATGAAGTAAATGGTTCTAAGCTGGAAGAAATGGGCAACTCAATAAAAAGTTTAGCAACAAATTAAAACGGGGAGGAGTATGTATGAAGGGAAAACTCAGCTATCCTCTATTTAAAACTATAAAGCGCTTACTTAAAAATGTAAGTGTTCAAAACAAAAAGATAT
The DNA here is from genome assembly GCF_900095305.1 of Proteiniborus sp. DW1. Classification (NCBI taxonomy): domain Bacteria; kingdom Bacillati; phylum Bacillota; class Clostridia; order Eubacteriales; genus Proteiniborus; species Proteiniborus sp. DW1. The sequence continues at coordinate 21,030 of NZ_FMDO01000008.1, forward strand.
ATCTGTATTTTCTTATATATACTATAACAGCTACTATATATCCATTTTTCTCAGTTGTGCTACCTAAGCTCCTAATCAGAGAATTATCTCTAGGAAGCAGAGCGGCTATAGAAAACATTATTACTATTATCTTGGGATATTTACTATTAACAGCAATTTTTGGTTTTATACGAACATATATAAAGGAGTTTGCTAATCCTCAGATTACAAGGTTAAGGATAGATTATATCAGGGATATGTTTGATAAAATTGTAAGCGTTGATTATAAGTATATGGAAGACGCTACATTCTTTGAGGTCAATGGTAAAGCTATGGAGGCTACTAGCGGTAGTGGAAATGGTGTAGAAGGAATGTATGACAAGCTATTTGTAACTCCTTCGATGGTCTTGACAACATTGGCTTTTGTGGTTTTTATAGGAATGCTAAATATTTTCATACTATTAGGTTTATTTCTAAATATTTTAGTATCTATGTGGATTAGTAGAAAAGTTCATAACTATAGATATAATAAGCGTCAGGATTTGACCCATGCGGAAAGAAGAAAGTATTATTACTATACAACAACTCACGATTTTTCCTATGGAAAAGACATTAGGATTTACAGCTTTAAGGACAGGATATTACACAACTATTCTAAAGAAATTATGGGATATATTAATATACATAGGATGATAAAAAACAAGGAATTTACACTAGGATTCTTAGGACTAATTACACTTTTATTAAGTGATGCAGCTACTTACGGAATACTCATATATAAAACAGTACATGGTATGTCAATAGCAGATTTCTCAATGTATCTCGCAGCTATAGTAAGCTTATCACTTCTTATGAAAACACTACTGGAAAATATTACCTTTATCATAAATGAAGGTCAATATGTACATGACTTCTATGAGTTTATGAGTAAAGACTTAGGTGAAAAAGGTGGAGAAAGAAGGGCAATAGCTAACGATACTCTTGAAGTTGAATTTAAGAATGTAAGCTTCAAATATCCTAATACAGAAAAATATATATTTAAGAACTTAAACTTGAAAATCAATAAAGGCGAGAAGCTGGCTATTGTAGGGATTAACGGAGCAGGAAAAAGTACACTCATTAAGCTAATGACAGGGCTTTTTGACGTTACAGAAGGAGAGATTTTAATAAATGAAATACCTATAAAGGAGTTTAATAAAAAGGAATTATTCTCAATGTTTTCAGTAGTATTTCAGGATATTAACATTCTTGCTTATACAATAGGAGAAAATGTTGCATGTAATTCTGATAATATAGATGAAAATAGGGTTTTCACAGCACTTGATAAGGTTGGACTTGGAGAAAAGGTAAGAGGGTTCTCAAAGGGTCTTAATCAAATGATGCTTAAGATAATTGACGAGAATGGCACAGAGTTTTCAGGTGGTGAAAACCAAAAACTTGCCATTGCAAGAGCCCTATATGAAGATGCCAATATGGTAATAATGGATGAACCAACTGCTGCATTAGATGCATTGGCAGAAGCAGAAATATATGAAAACTTTAGTGAGCTAGTTAAGGGGAAAACAGCTGTATATGTATCTCATAGATTAGCTAGTACCAAGTTTTGTGACAATATAGCCCTATTTGATAATGATGGCTTAAAGGAATATGGAAGTCATGAAGAACTTATGGAAAAGCGTGGTAGTTATTATGAGATGTTTACAATACAGGGCAAGTACTATAATGAAAG
>NZ_FMDO01000009.1 GCF_900095305.1 Proteiniborus sp. DW1
TTCATAAGACTTATGAGATAGAAAAGAAAATATAGTTTTTAAACTATGACTTTATTATACGAGGAGGTGAAAATATGAGATATAATGTTGAACTAGCTTTATCTAATGACAATATATCAAAAGATAAAAATAGGATTGTAATTTCTTTTCTAAAATATATATATGAATCCTATGATAAAAATTATTATGAATCATTATACGAAAAGGAAGAAAACAAAAGTAAGAGCTTTACTTTCTCTTTGTATATGCCAAACTGTAAATTTACCAGGGAAGAAATAATAATACCAAATAAGAAAATAATATTAAATTTTTCAACATCCGACATGAGGGATGGGATTTTATTCTACAATGCAGCATTGGCCAATAAAGGAAAAACTTATAGGGTGAAAGATAACTCTATAACTATAAGTAAGATAAATATGAATAAAGAGAAAATTATAACTAATGATTATGCAATCTACTCTTCTATGTCTCCTGTTGTTGTTAGGAAACACAAAGGTGATAATAAAAAAACATGGTACTACTCTTTGAATGAAGAACAAGGAAAAGAAGTATTTATAGAAAATCTCAAGTATCAATTATTAGATAACTTTGGCGAAGAGAGAAGATTAGATATCGAAGAGATAGCTTTTCAGATGCTAAGTAATAAAGAAGTTAAAGTAAAACATTATGGAATAGAAATTTTATCAAATATTTGTAGAATAAAGGTACAAGCTAAGCCGTATATCTTAGATTATATTTATAAGTCAGGGATAGGGTCTAAAAGAAATAGTGGATTTGGAATGTTAGATTTAGTATAGGGGGTGATATGGTGGGAGAAAAGATACGCTTATATATGGAGGATTGGTTATATAATAGCGGTTTAGTAGGCTTTTATAATATATTAAAACATGCTGAAAATGAAGTAGTAATAAATCAAAATTATTTAGAGTTTGACTCTGATAATCTAGTAGACTTTGAAAAAAAATACTTTAGTTATTTGATGTATAAATACAAGGATATATTGTCATTAAACAAGATAACTTCGTTTGAAGATTTTATATTATACTATGAAGAAAGTAATTTTGAGAATTTTGATGAAAAGAGTCTAGAAATTACAAATAAATATATATCTGATGTAGCAAAGAAACAAATAAAAAGTAATAGTTATAAGTCAGCCTATGAATTAATAAAATCTACAGTTGATATTTTAGGCTTAGAAAAAAGTTTGAAAACCATAAATCTTAAAAAGAAACAGAAGATAGAAGACATCTTACCAGAAGTAAAGGACAAATTTAAATTATTGATGCAAATAATTGGGTACATGAAACTAGAGGATGCTCAAAAATATATAGGAGCAAAGAATGCTATGTATACTGTAATAAAAAATGGATGGAACGGAGTTTGCTTCTTAAATCCTCAAACAAAAGAGAAGGACATGTATATAGACTTTAAGGATTATTTCGTTGACCCAACAATAGAATATTTAAAAATAGATAAATCTAGATTTAGGTTCAGCTGTTTTTCTTGTAATAGGAGTATGAAGGATCTTACAAATGATCTTAGTTTTTTAAATTCTACTGGATTTGATGTAAGCAGAAAATCCTCTCATGTGTGGGATTTTCAAAACGATATTGCTGTCTGTCCTATCTGCAAACTAATATATTCATGTGTACCTGCTGGAATTTCGTATCTTTATGATAAAGGAATATATATAAACGATAACTCAAGTATGAAGAATGCTATCGATATAAACAATAAGATTTATATGGAAATTTACAAGCAAAGTAAAGAAGATAAGAAGCTAACATATAAAGCATTAGTAAAATCAATAAATGAGGAATATAACGATAAAATAAAATATGAGTTAGCAGATATTCAACTAGTTAGATATGAGGATGAGAAATATAGATTTAACATTCTCTCTAAGGATTCTCTAAGGGTTATTAAAGGTTCTGAAGATGATTTAAATAAGCTAATTAATTGTGGTTTTAAGGAAATCAATACGTATTTTAATGTATATGAGTTGGTTGTGGATAGACTTTTAAATAGTCAGAATATGTTTACTTTGGTTCAAAAGATGCTTCATTACAAATTATCGCAGCCGAAGGATTCACATTATAATTCATATCATGTAATTAGAATTTTAAGGATTAATACAAGATTTTTAAAGGGGGTAGGATGTATGAAAGAAAAAGAAATTGATATAGTCGATTTAGGAAATAAAGCAGGATATTTTTTAAGAAAGGATTACGGAGACTCTGTAGATAAGTTAAATGGTATAGCTTATAGATTGTTAAATTCATTAAAGACGAATAATAAGGATAGTTTTATGGATACTTTGTTAAATTGCTATTTATATGTAAAATCACCAGTGCCTAAGGTTTTTTTAGAGGTTTTTTCAAGTGATGAGGATTTTAAAACTATTGGATATGCTTTCGTAGCAGGACTTATTGAAGGGAAGAAAGAGAATATAAATGATAATGGGAATGGAGGAAATGATAATGAGTAACTTAAAACCAAAAGGATTAGCAATTTCAATGATTTTTGAGGCGGAAAGTGCAAATTACGGTGAAGGGGTAGGGAATGTAGCTTCTTTAAAAAAACTGACAAGGGATAGAGGAGAGCAATATACTTATATCTCGCGACAAGCAATTAGATATAACATATCTGAACAACTAGGCGAGAATATTGCACCAGTAAAGGCGGAAGGTAGTGGAGATAAAAAGGTCGTCCAATTTGCAGAAAAAGCTACCATAAAAGATTATCCGGAAATAGACTTTTTTGGATACCTAAAGACGGAAAAAGGAACCGGTGGAAAAAAGAGAACTGCAAAGGTAAGACTATCCAATGCTATATCTTTAGAAACTTTTAAAGGAGATTTAGATTTTCTAACTAATAAGGGATTAGCAGATAGAATAAATGAAAATATGAATATAGCTCAATCAGAAATACATAGGTCCTATTATAGATATACGATCGTTATGGATTTAGATCAGATTGGAATTGATGAAGTGTATGATATTGAACTTAGTAGCGAAGAAAAAATAAGAAGGGTTAATAGATTATTAGATACTATTGCATTCTTATATAGAGATATTAGAGGTAGAAGAGAAGATTTAAAACCTTTGTTTGCCATAGGTGGAATTTATGACATAAAAAACCCTGTTTTCGAAAATGTTCTAGATGTAAAGGATAATAGACTAGTGGTCAAGCAAATTGAAGGAGTTATGTTCGATTCTATAAAAAAAGATACAAGCTGTGGATTAATTGAAGGTAAGTTTAGCAATGATAATGAAATAAAAGAAAAGCTAAATGCATTGACTATGCCTGAGTTCTTTAATGGATTAAAAAGCAAGGTGAAGGATTATTATGAAGGAAAATAAAAAGGCAGTAAGGCTAAAGTTATATCAAAATATGGTTAATTATAAGAAGCCAACTAGTTTTCAGCTTAAAGAGACTTACCCACTACCGCCATACTCAACTGTAATAGGTATGGTTCATAGTCTTTGTGACTATAAAGAATACAAAGAAATGGAAATAAGTGTCCAGGGGAAATACCATTCCAAAGTAAATGATTTATATACAAGATATGAGTTTAAGAATGGTATGAAGTTTGATCCTGCGAGACATCAATTACAGGCAGGAGAGTTTGGTATAAGTAGGGGGATTTCAACAGTAGAATTATTAGTTGATGTGGAACTATTGATTCATATTATTCCACAAGATCAGAGTTTGGTATCAGAGATAGAGAAAGCTTTTCTTTATCCTAGAGAATATCCTTCTTTAGGTAGGAGAGAGGACCTTGTGATTATTGAGGAAGTCAAAGTAGTAGATGTTTTTGAGGAGGAAAAAATCAAAGCATCGATTAGAGTAAGAGAAGATTACAGTGCTTATATACCTATAAATATTATAGAAGACGTAAAAATTAAAAATAATATACAAGGTATAGATGTTTCTGGGACTAGATATAAATTAAATAAAAACTATGAGTTAATTAATCATGGTACTAAGAATTCTCCCAAGATATTTAGAAAATGGAAAAAGGAAGAAGTTGTGTATGGATCTAATATATCTGCTTTAAGAAAAAAGGATGTTATATTAGATGAAGATAATAATGTAGTATTTGCAATTTAGCGAAGGAGCTGATTTTATGAATAACTTTTTAGCTAAGTCTAACCCGATAGAGACTATAAATGAACATACTGACAATCTAATAAGAAATTTCAACATATTAAAGGAGATTTATCCCAGTTTACATGTAAACTGGGATATACTATATAGAGCTTGTCTTTATCATGATCTAGGCAAGATGAATATGAAGTTTCAAGATAAAATAGAAAAAAGGAAAAAACATACGAATGAAATTCCACATGGCATATTGAGTCTACTTTTTATTGATTTCGAAACTTTAGAAAATGAAGGATATTCAGAAGATGAAATAAAATTGCTATTTCATTCCATAGCGTATCATCATGATAGAGAATTGAATTATACAGAATCTCAATTAGAAGAAGAAATTGAATCTATAAAAAAAGAGTTTAAGTATTTCAAATATGATAAATTAGATTATAAATTTGTTAATCATTATATTGAAGAAGAGTTTTTTGTTAAGAATGAAAGGATTTATGAAAAAGCAGATAACGATTTATTCTTTAAATATATCTTGGTAAAAGGTCTACTTAACAGAATAGATTATGCAGCTAGTGGAGGTATAGACGTTGAAAAAGAAAACAATTTTTTGTTACAAAACCTAGAAGAAAACCTATTGGAAAAATTCAGACTGAAAAATCCTGATGCGAAATGGAATGAACTACAGAAATACATGATAGAACATAGAGATAGTAATCTTATAATAGTAGCTCAAACTGGTATGGGGAAAACAGAAGCTGGGCTTTTATGGATAGGAAATAATAAAGGCTTCTTTACACTTCCATTAAAAACAGCTATAAATGCAATGTATAAAAGAATAACAGAAAAAATAGTAGGTGAAGACTATGAAAATAAGGTGGGACTTCTTCATTCAGATATTAAAAGAGAATATTTGAGCAGGAAAGACGATATAGATTTTGATGAATATTACAATAAAACAAGGCAGTTATCATTACCTTTAACTATATGTACATTGGATCAGATATTTGACTTTGTATATAGGTATAGGGGATTTGAACCGAAGCTTGCCACACTAGCATACTCTAAAGTAGTAATAGATGAAGTGCAGATGTATTCACCAGATCTATTAGCGTATTTGGTTGTAGGTCTTTCTTATATAGATAAAATAGGAGGAAAATTTGCTATATTGACAGCGACTTTACCTCAAATATTTGTGGAATTACTAGAAAAAGAAAATGTAAAATTTCTAAAGCCCAAACCTTTTACCAATAATAGAATAAGGCATAGCATTAAGGTGATAAATGAAAAAATGAACTCTGATTTCATTAAAGAAGTATATAAGAATAATAAGGTTCTAGTTATATGCAATACTGTAAAAGAAGCACAACGAATATATTTAGAATTGTCAGAAGATGAAAAAATCAAAAAGGATATAAAATTATTTCATAGTGGATTTATAAAAAAAGATAGGAAAATAAAAGAAAAAGAAATATTAGAATTTGGAGATAAAGAAAAGACATATGAAGGAATATGGATTACAACTCAAGTTGTAGAGGCATCTTTAGATATAGACTTTGATATCTTAGTTACAGAACTTTCAGATTTAAATGGATTATTTCAAAGATTAGGAAGATGTTATAGGGATAGAGATTGGGTTAATGAAGGATATAATTGCTACATATTTAATGGAGGAGAATCTAAATGTACAGGGGTTGGAACTGTTATAGATGAAAATATATTTAATCTTTCTAAGAAAGCCTTAGGCGAAGTAAAAGGAGTTATTACTGAAGACGAAAAGATAAGTTTAATTGACTCTATTTATAACATGGAAAACCTTAAGGATTCAAATTACTATATCGAGTTGATTGAGGCTATAGAATATGTTAAGTTAATTGAATCTTATGAGAAATCAGCTGCTGATATAAAGAGAATATTCAGAAACATAGAGTCTAAAACAGTTATTCCTAAACCTGTGTATATAGAGAATAAAGATGAGATTGAGCAATGTATACTGATACTACAAAAGGAATATAACAAGGATATGGATTCTAAGGAAAGGAAAAAACTAAAAGAAGAAAAATTAAATGCAAGGATTAGATTAGATGACTTTACATTATCTATACCACTTTATAGAGTAGATGAACAGCTTCTGAAGCAAAAAAATATTAATGAATATGAATATATAGAGGTATTTGAGTGTGACTATAATGATAGGCTTGGGATAATCTATAAATCTAAAGGAGATTATAAAAAAGAAGTAAGAAGTTGTGAAGATAGAATGAGCTAAAAAATAGGTGATGTGATGAAGAAAATAACAGGGGTTATGGTATATTATAATTTCATATGTAAAAGAAAATTGTGGTATTTCAATAATGATGTAAACATGGAGCATACTAGTGAGCTAGTAGGGATGGGAAAATTAATTGATGAAAATTCTTATGGTAGAGAGAAAAAGAATATATTAATTGACGAAACTATAAATATTGATTTTCTAAAAGAGTGGAAGATTATACATGAAGTAAAGAAGTCAAGAAAACTAGATGAAGCTGCTAAATGGCAACTTAAATATTATATCTGGGCTTTAAGAAATAAAGGAATTAAAATAGAAAAGGGTATACTAGATTATCCTCTATTAAGGAAGAGAGAAGAGATATTTTTAACTAGAACAGAGGAAGAAGAATTGATGGAGGTTTTAGAACAAATTCAATATGTTATTAATATGGACTTGCCTCCTGGAGTTATAAATAAAGCATTTTGCAAGAAATGTTCTTAT
>NZ_FMDO01000010.1 GCF_900095305.1 Proteiniborus sp. DW1
GGTGCAAATACAACTTCTCTTGTACTCTTCTTCCTCCTTTAATAGAACTAGAGTAGAATGTAAATGTTAAATATCAACTAGCAACACTTCTGGCACTTACACCTTTAATAGAACTAGAGTAGAATGTAAATGAGGGATTTAATCATGTATTAAAACCTGTGCAAATTACCTTTAATAGAACTAGAGTAGAATGTAAATTAAAAACTACTTCCAGCTCTTACTCTTGTGTCTCCCCTTTAATAGAACTAGAGTAGAATGTAAATTTTTTCTTTCAATGCTTTCTAGATGATGTGAATAAACCTTTAATAGAACTAGAGTAGAATGTAAATATGGTCCCAACACTAATGCTCCTGCTACACCTCTAGCCTTTAATAGAACTAGAGTAGAATGTAAATGCACAAACTACTGCATGGGTAGCAGGAGCTACAGCAGCCTTTAATAGAACTAGAGTAGAATGTAAATGTAATAAGTATAGCTAAGAATCTAGGTCATGCTAACCTTTAATAGAACTAGAGTAGAATGTAAATATAGTCAAAGAAAGCATAATAACTAAGTACTTTAAACCTTTAATAGAACTAGAGTAGAATGTAAATTTAATAGTAGAAGGAACTGGAGTAAATGGTTCTATCCTTTAATAGAACTAGAGTAGAATGTAAATTTTTAAACCTAAAAGGAGGTCTAAGATGAAAAATGTCCTTTAATAGAACTAGAGTAGAATGTAAATTCTGAAAATATTGCTACTTTACAAGGCGTATTATTCCTTTAATAGAACTAGAGTAGAATGTAAATGGTTATTTGGAATAGTAGACAGTGGCAAACAGGTAAAACCTTTAATAGAACTAGAGTAGAATGTAAATTTTTTAATAGGAGGTTATTATGGTTATATCATATAACCTTTAATAGAACTAGAGTAGAATGTAAATTCAAAATTATATAACGGCGACATTTTGAGGGTTTAAGCCTTTAATAGAACTAGAGTAGAATGTAAATGCTGTAGGGAATACTATCGTAGGTGCTGTAGGCACCCTTTAATAGAACTAGAGTAGAATGTAAATTCGACAACATACGACAAACGATCAAGCAAAACTCACCTTTAATAGAACTAGAGTAGAATGTAAATTATTTCTCACCACATAAGTCATTAATATGCTCTCTATCCCTTTAATAGAACTAGAGTAGAATGTAAATGAGCAAAACAAATTTGATTTATTTGCGAATGAATATTCCTTTAATAGAACTAGAGTAGAATGTAAATTCATCACACAATGTTTTCATTCTTTTCATCATATATCCTTTAATAGAACTAGAGTAGAATGTAAATTCAGTTGCATAGGCGGAAGGGTTTAGAAGTGGCACAACCTTTAATAGAACTAGAGTAGAATGTAAATCTATTGCAATTAGGGCACCTACAACTTATGCCACCCTTTAATAGAACTAGAGTAGAATGTAAATTTTTCAAGCATGTGTTGCCTAGCATGTATATATCTTGCTTTAATAGAACTAGAGTAGAATGTAAATGGTATAGCAGAGTTTGCAGAAAAAGCAGCGACAGTAATCTTTAATAGAACTAGAGTAGAATGTAAATCTTGCTTACCATGCAGGAAGCCAACGTGCATTTTATCTTTAATAGAACTAGAGTAGAATGTAAATGTATTCTAAGAGTGCATCTAAACCTGTTCGTTCTTGCTTTAATAGAACTAGAGTAGAATGTAAATGCGACAGTATATCTAACTGGTGAGTTCAACGAAAGTGCTTTAATAGTAAGCGCTCAATAATCCCATGGATTTAAAAGTGTCAAAACTCATGAGATAATAATCCCAATAAAGTGTCTAGGAGTTATCAGACACTA
>NZ_FMDO01000011.1 GCF_900095305.1 Proteiniborus sp. DW1
TATGAATTGTGTTATATATAGGAGGTGTAATATTGGGAGAAACCTTTTATATTTTAAAAGATGGAGATTTAAGACGAAAAGATAATAGTGTAGTTATTAAGAGTTTGGATGGGAATGAAAAAAATCTCAAGGCAGAAGTTACAGATGAGATATATCTCTTTGGTGAAGTAAGTCTTAATACGAAATTATTGAATTTTATATCTCAAAAGGGCATTATACTTCATGTATTTAATTATTACGGGTTTTATAGTGGTAGCTATTATCCTAGAGAAACAAACATAAGTGGATATTTATCAGTCCAGCAAGTACGAGTGTATGATAATGATGAAAAAAGATTGATGATTGCTAAAGAGATATTGAAAGCAGCATCTTACAATATCTATAGAAATCTCAGATATTATAATGGAAGAGGAATTAACATAGAAGAACCAATGAGAAGTATTGATAGTTTAATAAAAAAGCTAGATCATACTAAGTCTATTAATGAACTTATGGGAGTGGAAGGGAATATTAGAAAAACATATTATTCTACTTGGAATAGTATTGTAAAACAGGATATAAACTTTGAGAAAAGAGTAAAGAGACCACCCGATAATATGATTAACTCTTTGATTTCCTTTGTAAATAGTCTTATATACACGACAGTTTTATCTGAAATATACAAAACTCAATTAAATCCAACAATAAGTTTCCTTCATGAACCAGGCACAAAAAGATTTTCACTTTGCTTAGATATAGCAGAAGTATTTAAGCCATTAATTGGAGATAGAATGATATTTTCGATACTAAACAAAAATCAAATTACAGAAGAGGATTTTGAGAAAGAATCTAACTTTGTGTATTTAAAAGAATCTGGAAAAAAGAAAATACTAATAGAGTACGATAAGCGACTTGAGCAAACCATAGCTCATAAAGACTTAGGGCGGGATGTTTCTTACAGATATCTTATTAGGTTAGAATGCTATAAATTAATTAAACATATTATAGGTGAGAAAGAATATACTGGATTTAAAATTTGGTGGTGACTTTATGTATATAGTGTTAATGTATGATATAATGATGGATGAAGGAGGAGCACGAGTTCAGAGAAACATCTTTAAAATATGCAAAAAATATTTGACTCACATACAAATGTCAGTATTTGAAGGAAATCTAACAGAACTTAATTTAATGAAGCTAAAAATAGAGTTAGGTAAATATATTAGAGATAATAAAGATTCTCTTATTATATTCAAAAGCCGGGATGAAAGATGGTTGACTAAAGAATTTTTAGGACTAAAAGATGATAAAACATCAAATTTTTTTTGAAAAATGTATTGTCGACCTGTAGTAGTGCATAAATTACTGGTAATAGACAAGAGTTATAATTTCAGGTGTTAGTAACTGTTTAGGGTAATATATTTTGAAATATTAATAATTTAGTGAATAAAAAATAATACATAGACAATAAATACACTTGTAGCTTAGTAAAATCAATACCTCTATTGAAACGACCTTTAATAGAACTAGAGTAGAATGTAAATTTCTAAAGGGGGTTTTTAGATGACAATAGCAGAAGCAACCTTTAATAGAACTAGAGTAGAATGTAAATTTTCCTGATACGGGCCAAGTAATAAAAGAATGGGAATTCCTTTAATAGAACTAGAGTAGAATGTAAATATGAGAAAGATATTTGAAGCATTGAATGCAGAAGTCCTTTAATAGAACTAGAGTAGAATGTAAATGACGGTCGAATTATACAAGTTGTTGCTGAAACAGGCCCTTTAATAGAACTAGAGTAGAATGTAAATATAAGGGCATACATAACTACTGTCTATAATACATATTACCTTTAATAGAACTAGAGTAGAATGTAAATCAACTTTCACGTATTTCAGTCCACTTAATATTTCTTCCTTTAATAGAACTAGAGTAGAATGTAAATAGCAGATGATAAAGGCAATAGATTAACTGCTGCAATGCCTTTAATAGAACTAGAGTAGAATGTAAATATGGTGGTATAGGTGGATAGTCATACTTTATTCTCAACCTTTAATAGAACTAGAGTAGAATGTAAATCTTAAAATCGATTTTAAGGCACATAATAATATAATCCCTTTAATAGAACTAGAGTAGAATGTAAATAAGGTTCCTCAGCATCATGTTGTGTGTTGAAAGCTACCTTTAATAGAACTAGAGTAGAATGTAAATTTATAACATCAGACTAACTACAACTTTACTAACTAATCCTTTAATAGAACTAGAGTAGAATGTAAATACCTGACAAACTATCACCCCTTGTTGGGACAGGAACCCCTTTAATAGAACTAGAGTAGAATGTAAATCTAATTCAACATCATGTATCATATCTAATGTTTTACCTTTAATAGAACTAGAGTAGAATGTAAATGAAAATTTTATATTACCTGATGGTGCAAGTGGATTCCTTTAATAGAACTAGAGTAGAATGTAAATAGACCATGTAGGCAAATATATAGCAATACAAAGAAAGCCTTTAATAGAACTAGAGTAGAATGTAAATGTAGTTTCATTCCAGCTAAGTAATTATCATCAAAACCCTTTAATAGAACTAGAGTAGAATGTAAATGTAGCTTAGTAATTGCAAGGGTTACAGCGATTTGATCCTTTAATAGAACTAGAGTAGAATGTAAATAATTAGTACCTACAAATTTTTTATAGATACTAAGCAGGACCTTTAATAGAACTAGAGTAGAATGTAAATATGACTAAACTACCTAGTTGACCGAACATAAATGCCTTTAATAGAACTAGAGTAGAATGTAAATGGTTTCAATGACCGATATTGTTTTTTTTGTGCTTGGCCTTTAATAGAACTAGAGTAGAATGTAAATGACGTTGAACTTTTAGAAATATATTTAAATGACTACCTTTAATAGAACTAGAGTAGAATGTAAATTCGTTTGCCCACTTAGCAAAATCTAATTTTTTATCTCCTTTAATAGAACTAGAGTAGAATGTAAATTAATCATATGGGTGGTACAATTTCTCTACCCTGTAGCCTTTAATAGAACTAGAGTAGAATGTAAATCAATGCTGTCAATCTCTCTAGTAACCGTTTTGTCAAACCTTTAATAGAACTAGAGTAGAATGTAAATAAAGGGAATTTTATGATTGACATAGTATTTGATAGGACCTTTAATAGAACTAGAGTAGAATGTAAATTGTTGTTACTAAATGAATATATCCACATATTGCTACCTTTAATAGAACTAGAGTAGAATGTAAATTGTATAAACTACTTTTTGATCGTTTAATATTCCGATGCCTTTAATAGAACTAGAGTAGAATGTAAATGCTACCTATATTTAGTTGTCAAGGTTCCTTTAGCGACCCTTTAATAGAACTAGAGTAGAATGTAAATTATAAATTCCAAAAACATCTGCACCTTCAAGTCCAACCTTTAATAGAACTAGAGTAGAATGTAAATCCCTTCGCTATTTCAGCATCAATTTTCTTTTTCATTCCTTTAATAGAACTAGAGTAGAATGTAAATAATTCTCCGTTGTTAGAAATACTGTCATCAGGAAATACCTTTAATAGAACTAGAGTAGAATGTAAATTTTGTTCTTCCATTTGTACTCTTGTAGTGGATTAAACCTTTAATAGAACTAGAGTAGAATGTAAATTTATATTTTATTTTTTTTTGCTATAGACTACCCTTTTCCTTTAATAGAACTAGAGTAGAATGTAAATCATTTTAATATTGATTGAATATATAAAAAGTTTAACCCTTTAATAGAACTAGAGTAGAATGTAAATATAATCATATAAACATCTAACATGCATTAGTAATACATCCTTTAATAGAACTAGAGTAGAATGTAAATAATCCAGCTTCCTACTATTTCAATAATCAAACCTTCCTTTAATAGAACTAGAGTAGAATGTAAATAAGCTATACTGATGAGGCTTGAATAGCCGAAACTACCTTTAATAGAACTAGAGTAGAATGTAAATTATATGATGATACAGGTTACAAGAGCAGAAAACTTCCCTTTAATAGAACTAGAGTAGAATGTAAATACGGAAATATTGTCATAGCAGAATAAAACCCTTAGTCCTTTAATAGAACTAGAGTAGAATGTAAATTCCGAATAGACAGAGGTTTTGTCTTTTAGCACACAACCTTTAATAGAACTAGAGTAGAATGTAAATCAACTTTCACGTATTTCAGTCCACTTAATATTTTTTTCCTTTAATAGAACTAGAGTAGAATGTAAATTGTAGTTTATTTCTCGTAATTTCTTCTAAATTAATCCTTTAATAGAACTAGAGTAGAATGTAAATACTGACATATACTCCTGATTAGCTTCTTTGGTGAAACCTTTAATAGAACTAGAGTAGAATGTAAATGTAATTTAACTGCTTTAGGACTGTCTTTTCCTAATACATCCTTTAATAGAACTAGAGTAGAATGTAAATCAATATGAGTTTCCCAAGGTCTTATTGCTACTATCTCCTTTAATAGAACTAGAGTAGAATGTAAATCATTAAAGGCAGCAGCAGAAATGAATAGACATTCATCCTTTAATAGAACTAGAGTAGAATGTAAATTTCTTTCTTTCATAATTTGCCAATCTTGTTTTACGGGTCCTTTAATAGAACTAGAGTAGAATGTAAATTATTATGATGAATCAACACAAAGCATTACAATGGCCCTTTAATAGAACTAGAGTAGAATGTAAATGCTAAAGGTTCTAAGACAGCAATAATGGCTTTATCACCTTTAATAGAACTAGAGTAGAATGTAAATAAAGACCTTCCTCCTGAAATAGCAGGGAAACTAACCCTTTAATAGAACTAGAGTAGAATGTAAATTTTTTTAGTAGGTGATTAAATGGAACAACTAAATAAGCCTTTAATAGAACTAGAGTAGAATGTAAATTAGTCAACACTTACATAGTAGGTATCTTTTAATAACCCTTTAATAGAACTAGAGTAGAATGTAAATTTCAAAGCAAAACATATCTATGCGTATCAAAAATATCCTTTAATAGAACTAGAGTAGAATGTAAATAACTCTGATACACCACGTGTAGTAGTTCAGATTAGACCTTTAATAGAACTAGAGTAGAATGTAAATCTTCTAACATCTTTACATGGTGCAACCGCTTGAAAACCCTTTAATAGAACTAGAGTAGAATGTAAATAGTTAACTAAACCGTATTCTAAGCTTTGATCCGACTTCCTTTAATAGAACTAGAGTAGAATGTAAATTAAGTAGTTCCATTTCATTTGATAATACTCTTCTCCCTTTAATAGAACTAGAGTAGAATGTAAATATTAAAAGATATTACAAAATGTGGAGAGTTTAAAACCTTTAATAGAACTAGAGTAGAATGTAAATATTAAAAGATATTACAAAATGTGGAGAGTTTAAAACCTTTAATAGAACTAGAGTAGAATGTAAATGAAGATTGAATACTGAGGTTAGAACAGCAAGAATAACCTTTAATAGAACTAGAGTAGAATGTAAATCATTAAATGCAATTCAACAAGCACAAAACGAACAAGCCCTTTAATAGAACTAGAGTAGAATGTAAATCCTTTTTTGATACCCTTATGGGGCATATATAACTACCTTTAATAGAACTAGAGTAGAATGTAAATTTCTCTCACCTCTTTTACTTAAGGAATGTTATGCCTCCTTTAATAGAACTAGAGTAGAATGTAAATTTCTTTGTAGCTTCGCTTATCATTACTCCATGCCTACCTTTAATAGAACTAGAGTAGAATGTAAATGTAGATAGTGAAAAAGTAGAAATTTGGGTTGATGACACCTTTAATAGAACTAGAGTAGAATGTAAATGGATAATATACATCTGGTATTGGTACTGCTGCTGGCCTTTAATAGAACTAGAGTAGAATGTAAATTCTTTACATTGCCAAAATCCCATTTTCATCTCTCCTTCCTTTAATAGAACTAGAGTAGAATGTAAATAAGGTTTTGATGAGGATATGCGGACGTTTTTCCCGCCCTTTAATAGAACTAGAGTAGAATGTAAATATGATTTATTTCTCCATCTTGATAAGTGAAGTCCATACCTTTAATAGAACTAGAGTAGAATGTAAATGTTGTATTACCTGCTATTATCGGATTTATCGCACTCAGCCTTTAATAGAACTAGAGTAGAATGTAAATAAAGTCAAGATAAGGACCAATATGGACTTCACTTATCCCTTTAATAGAACTAGAGTAGAATGTAAATATGATTTATTTCTCCATCTTGATAAGTGAAGTCCATATCCTTTAATAGAACTAGAGTAGAATGTAAATGATATAGAAATGTCGGTCGGAATGACAGGCTTTATCCTTTAATAGAACTAGAGTAGAATGTAAATTAGGTTATTTAAAATTATAGATAATAGGAATATATTCCTTTAATAGAACTAGAGTAGAATGTAAATATCGCCCATTTCTTTATAGAAGTCAATTATTTTATCCCTTTAATAGAACTAGAGTAGAATGTAAATCAAGTATAGCAGAAACTGCAAAATATACGGTTAAACCTTTAATAGAACTAGAGTAGAATGTAAATTCAATATCTCAAATTAGATAATTAACGAAAAGGTTAATCCTTTAATAGAACTAGAGTAGAATGTAAATTGGCATGAAAAGAAAATGAGTACTTTTGATTTAGCTG
>NZ_FMDO01000012.1 GCF_900095305.1 Proteiniborus sp. DW1
AGACCTATTTAAAATCCTTAGGTATAGATAAAGAAAACTATTGTGTAGACATCAAAGATGCTGAAGAAAACAAAATAGCTAAGGAATCAGGTATTGATGGAGTATTTATATAATGCTTCATAATAATATGCCAAGATTAAAAGCTACAATTGAAGAATAAGAGTAATTCAACTAAATACTATGAAATAAATTTTGGCCTATTGATTGAGCATCTATAGGCCTTTTTATAGGTTATATAAGTTTTATTGGTTTTATGTATACAATATAAATTCTTCACAATAAACATATGTTCTGGTACTGTAATTTATAGTACCAATTTTAATTACATTACATATCTTATATTACCAAATGGACATGAATTTAAAAGGGAGGATTTATATGAATATTAATGTCCAACACATTCCAAAGACTACAGCCTTTAACAGAAGGCCCGGAAAAGTTATGAATCCTGAATACTTGACTATCCACAGCACAGCTAATCTAAAAAGCACAGCACAAAACGAAAGAGATTGGCTAACAAATCCTAGCAATACAAGAACTGCTAGCTGGCATCTAGTAGTTGACGATAAACAAGTCATTGAAGCTATACCTCAAAATGAAATAGCATGGCATGCAGGAGATGGGAAAAATGGTCCTGGAAACAATAAATCTATATCTATAGAGATATGCGAAAGTGGAGATAGAGAGAAGACCATAAAAAACGCAGTTAAATTATCAGCACAAATACTAAGAGAAAAAGGATGGGGAATAGAGCGATTGAGAAGACACTATGACTGGAGCGGTAAACATTGTCCTAGAATACTTGAGAAAAACAACTGGGAAGAATGGAATCGGTTTAAATCCATGGTTGCTGCAGAGTTACAAAAAACATCCATAAGCCCATGGGCAGAGAAAGCTATGGAATGGGCAACTAGTCCAGGAGTAAATCTTACAGATGGGTCATCTCCAAAAGAGCCAATCAGCTTAGAGCGTATGATAACAATATTGTATAGATATAATAACCTAAAACAAAATAAGGGGTAAAATTTTAGCAAATTTACAGAATAAATGGCGAAAATGTATACATTGCAAAAAAACTAAGTTATAATAAAATAGACAATAACTATTTTCATAAGTTGCTAAAGCTAATAAAGGGGGCAATTTAATGAATTTAAATAAAACGGGTATTCAAGAGTATTATGAGTTGTCACAAAGAGTTGCCGAAGCCATTGAGGCAGTTCTTGATATGGACGTAACTATAATGAATGAGCAAATGGAGCGTGTAGCAGGGACGGGTTTCTATAAACCTTTAGTTAACGTGCAAATAGAGAAAAATTCAGCTTTTGATAGATGTCTATCTACTGGTAAACCCCAGGTAATCACAAATAGGTGTCAGGACAACTCGCTTTTTTGTAAATGTTCTAGAGTTTTGACGTGTACAGAGCATGCTACCATATGTGTTCCTATTAAACAAGGAGAAAAGGTCATTGGCGTACTAGGTATTGTTGCATTTAATGAGGAACAAAAAAAGCAGCTTATCAAAAACAAAGATATATATTTAAATTATCTTGAAAAGATGGCCTATCTCCTTGAAGGAAAATATTCAGAGTATCAGACTAATATGGAGAAAAAAATACTAACAGATAGAATGAAGGGAATACTTGATACCATAAACTCAGGTGTTGTAATCTACGATAGTGAGGGAAGAATCTTATATACAAACAATTCATTAGTGAGAATATTAGATGAAATTGGAATAGAAAATATGGACGATTTTGTAAGTGAAATTAGAAAAAATGAACTTCTTCAAAGTCTATTAGATAATGATGAATGTACACACCCCTGTGAAATTGCAATAGATATACTTGGAATGAAGTATAGCCTTCTTGTAACCATCACTTATTTAAGAACGGAAAGCTATTCTAAGGAAGTTATGTTGACTATACAGAATATTAACTATTTAAAAAAGCAGGTAATGCAATCAATTGAAAAAAATCAGTTAAGGCTTCAATTTGATAATGTTTTAGGAATATCAGAGGAATTTCTCGAAGTAAAACAATTAGCCAAAAAAGCTGCATTATCTGATTCAAATATATTGATTTTAGGAGAAAGCGGTACTGGTAAAGAAATATTTGCTAGAGCTATACATAATTACAGCGATAGAAGAGAGTATGCCTTTGTTCCAATTAACTGTGGCGCCATACCGGATGAACTATTTGAAAGTGAGCTTTTTGGATATGAAAAAGGTGCTTTTACTGGGGCTTATTCTAATAAGATAGGAAAGTTTGAAGTTGCGGATAAAGGGACAGTTTTTTTAGATGAGATTAGTGAGATGCCATATCGATTACAGGTGAAGCTGCTTAGAATTTTGCAGGAAAAAGAGGTATCTAGAATTGGAAGTAACAGAATACAAAAAATAGACATTAAAATAATAGCAGCCTCAAATGTGGATTTGCAGAAACGAGTGAAGGAAGGGTTATTTAGAGAAGATTTGTATTACAGACTTAATGTCATACCTCTTAATATTCCTCCTTTGAGAAATCGGCAAGAGGACATTATTTTTATCGCTAATCATTTCGTTAAATATTTTGCTGAAATGCTTAAAAAAGATATTAAAGGAATATCACCTGATGCAATTAAGCTGCTCTTAAGTTATCCTTGGCCAGGAAATGTAAGAGAACTTCAAAATCTTATAGAATATGCAGTTAATTTTGAAACAGGAAATATGATAAGCAGTAAGCTGGTAGAGAAAAGACTTTTAATTAATCAGGAAAATTGTAAGCTAGCAGACCGTTTTAATGGTAGATCCTTAGGAGCATCTATCAAAGAATTAGAAAGAGAGCTTATTGCTAACTGTATAGATAAATACTCTTATTCTAATAGTAGAGAATATATGGTACAACAGATCTGTAAGGAATTAGATATAGGACGAGCTACTTTTTATAGAAAAATTAAAGAATTAGGTATTCGTTTAGATGATGAAAATTAGAGTTATTTTAAAAAAGTAAAGGACACGACAGCTAATTATTTTTTAGAATAAATTGCCGTTCTCAAAAATGAGACTTGTCTCGTTTTTGAGAATCGGCTTAAAAACTAAATTGCATGATTTTATTAAGAGCAAAATCTTAAAAACGAGATTTTGATTTTTTTATATTTATTGTAATAATCAGTTCTTAAAAGATGGTATGTTTTTTGCAATAAATATTACTATAGCAGTTAGAAAGAGAGGTGTTTATTAACAAAAAAATAATTATTGAAAAGTATACTGAAGAAATAATTAAAAATACTGGAGGAATGTTCATGAAAAAAGTAGTTGTTTTTGGAAGCAAACATTGACCGGGCTGTGAACCAATGAAAGAGTTTCTTTCAAATGAGGGAATTAACTTTTTATATCTAGATATTACTGAAAATATGTTAAATTTAAAAAACTTCTTAAAATACAGGGATAATGCTCCTGTGTTTGAAGATATTAAAAAGGCTGGAAAGGTAGGTTTACCTTGCGTAGTTATCAATAATGGTGAAGAGATAGTATTTGATAAAGAGTCAATAAAACTGGAGCAATTAAAGGATAAAGAAGGAGGTAAATAAGTTGATTAAAGGTCTCGGAGTGACATTTGAGAAAATGTATAAACACCCCTTATATAGGGCATTATTGCTCGTATTTGGAATTCTTTCCCTCCCCTTTGTTGTTATAAAATATTTCCGAAACAGACAAAACAATAACTATGCTAAGTTGAGAGAAAGTATTTCACAGAGACTTGAGCTAGAAGGAATTAAAGACGAGATATATGAAAAGGCTGAAGAACAACTAAAAAACAAGCTTGTTTTCTTTAATAAAGAACTGAGCACTGAAGAATTTAAACGTCAAGTAAAAGAAATTGCAAACAAACAGTTTAACGAAGCAATTGAGAATGAATTGAGTATAACAACAAGACAGAACAACGTTAAAAATTTTACTTTCTGCCAAGCATTTATAGAAATGTTTAATAATAAGCTGTTTCTTTTTATCTCAATAATTATTTCTTTACCAATGTACATATTGATTTTAATATTCAGCAATCCTTACACAAAATTTATCACTGAGAGACTTTTTATGATGGTGTTTGTCATTTTTGGTGTTACATGGCTAGTATTTACAATATTATATTTATCACCAATGGATCCTGCAGTAAATATATTAGGGCAAACTGCCACACCAGAACAGGTTGCTCAGTTTAATAGTATATACGGTCTAGACAAACCTTATCATATACAACTTTTTAACACATTCAAGAGTCTATTTTCATTTGACTTAGGCAAGTCCTATGTAGGTAATGAAGATGTAATGGCAGCACTTATGAGAAAATTTCCTGTAACATTAAAACTAACTTTTGCTTCACTAATAATTGCTATAATCATTGCAATACCTGCAGGTATCATATCTGCAATAAAACAGTATTCATCTTTTGACTATGTATTTATGCTATTTGCATTATTAGGGCTATCTATTCCAAACTTTTGGCTGGGATTAATAATGATTTTGAATTTCTCTATAAAAATGCAATGGTTGCCTGCCACGTTTATTGTGGGTAATTGGAAGACACTCATTATGCCGAGTATTGTTTTAGGAACTGGGCTGGCAGCTAGTGTTGCTAGAATGACTAGGTCATCTATGCTAGAAGTGAAAAATGCAGACTATATCACTACCGCTCGTGCAAAGGGGCTGAGTGAAAGGAAAGTTATTGTAAAGCACATTCTTGGTAATGCTATGATTCCAATTGTTACTGTGGTAGGATTACAGTTTGGTGGAATGCTAGGTGGTTCTGCTGTAACTGAAAAGGTGTTTAACATTAATGGTATCGGTAGCTTTATAGTAGACAAGCAGTTTGTTCCTGATATACCTATTGTGCTTGCAGGTGTAGTCTACGTTGCAGTTATTATAAGTTTAGCTAATCTAATAGTAGATATAATGTATGCATTCCTGGATCCTAGAATAAAATCCAAAATGAAATCCTATTAAGGAGAGAGTTAGCTATGGAAAATAAACAGTATATGAAAAGAGTTGAGCAAAGAAAACTAAATAGCTTTCA
This sequence comes from Proteiniborus sp. DW1, assembly GCF_900095305.1. Classification (NCBI taxonomy): domain Bacteria; kingdom Bacillati; phylum Bacillota; class Clostridia; order Eubacteriales; genus Proteiniborus; species Proteiniborus sp. DW1. Next base: position 5,049 of record NZ_FMDO01000012.1, read on the forward strand.
AGAATACAAGACTTCCACTTTTGCGTGGGGAGCATCTTTGTTATTGTTTTTAATTATATTTATATTAAGTTTTGATTTAGCAGCTAGAGAGATAAAGTATACGTCTATTGCTGTTTCAGCAGTGTTTTTAATATCAGCTGTTATCCAGTTTCTAGTTACCTTGAAGATAAAAAATGATATCTTAAAATATGATGATATAAAGATTTCTACAAGAATAATAGGATATTTCCTTATTCCATTTGCGCTAACTGGAAACTTCTTCATAGCAATAGCTGGTTTTAACTTAATTAAGAAGGAAAAAACCATAGAGTATAATCTCTGTATATATTCAATATTGACGGTTATTACAATTATGCTTATATCTGCACTTAATCTGTTTAAAGAGTATGTAGCTAATACTTTTTTGCTTGGAATGGGGATACTGATAGGAATTACATTATTCTATATAGTGACAATGATCATGGTATCAAAATTTGTTAAAGGCAAAAAAGTAGACAAAAAGCTAATACCATTTGCTATACCTCTTATTCTTAGTATTGTAATAGGAAATGTATTTGCTTTTCTTTTAGGATTAATAATTATAAGCAAATCAAGACATAAAGACGAAGATATATCTATTGAATGGATAGATGTTTTAAGAAGATTATTTAGAAACTATATGTCGGTTCTAGGTATGTTTGTAGTAACACTTCTTCTTTCGTTATCCATTTGTAGTTATTTGACATTCGATTATTCTATTGCAATAGACAATAATTATTCGACTATACTTTTAGAGCCTAGTTTAGAGTATCCTTTTGGTACTGATAATTATGGAAGATGCGTATTTACTAGAATAGTATTTGGTGCTAGGATATCGCTGGTTGTAGGTATAGTTGCAACATTAGTTCCTATTATAATAGGAGGAATTTTAGGTGCAGTATCAGGCTATTATGGAAACAGAATAGATAATACAATAATGAGACTTTTAGATGTGCTTTATGCTGTTCCAGGTATACTACTAGCCATAGCTATAGTAGCAGCTTTTGGTGCTAGTACAATAAACTTGATTTTGGCACTAAGTATTGGTTCTGTGCCTATGTTTGCAAGAACTGTTAGAGCTACTGTCATGAGCATAGCTAACCAAGAGTTCGTAGAAGCTGCCAAGGCTTGTGGTGCTAAAGATTATACAATTATATTTAGACATATAATACCTAACTCACTTGCACCTGTTATAGTTAGGGCAACTTTAGGAATTGGCGGTGCTGTGCTGTCTACCAGCTCTTTAAGCTACTTAGGCTTAGGGGTAGAACCTCATATACCTGAATGGGGCAATATACTTAAGGCAGGAAGCAACTATCTTGAGACAAGCCCTCACTTAGCTATTTTCCCGGGACTAGCAATTATATTAATAGTACTAGCATTTAATTATTTTGGTGATGGTCTTAGAGATGCGTTAGATCCTAAATTGAAGTAAGGAAGGAGGTTGTATTTTGTATAGTAACAACATATTAGAAATTAAAAATCTTCATGTTCACTATATTACAGAAGACGAGACTGTTAGAGCAGTAAACGGGATTAATCTCTCACTAAAGCAAGGAGAAAGCTTAGGATTAGTTGGTGAAACAGGTGCTGGGAAGACTACTACAGCATTATCAATAATGCAGTTAGTACCATACCCTCCTGGAGTCATTATAGATGGAGAAATTATATTCCAAGGTAAAAATCTTATTTTTAATTCAGATAGAGAAAATCAACAGATGAGAGGAAATGGAATATCTATGATATTTCAGGATCCAATGACTTCTTTAAATCCAATAATGACTATAGGCGAACAACTAGTAGAAGTTATTTTAGCTCATAAAAAAGTAAGTAAAGAAGAAGCAAAGAAACAGGTTATAGAAATGCTAAAGGTTGTCGGAGTTAAGGAAGATAGATTTGATGACTATCCTCACCAATTTTCTGGAGGTATGAAACAAAGAGTAGTTATTACAATGGCTTTATTATGTAATCCACAGCTTTTAATTGCAGATGAACCTACTACAGCATTAGATGTGACTATTCAGGCTCAGGTTTTAGATATAATTCGTGACCTGCAGAGAAAATATAATATGTCTATGATTTTAATAACACATGATTTAGGAGTAGTAGCTGAGACATGTGACAAAGTGGCTATAATGTATGCAGGTGAAATAGTTGAATCAGGAACAATCGAAGAAGTTTATACAAATGCTAAGCACCCTTATACTAGAGGATTATTTGAATCTATACCAAAGCTAGATGAAGACAGCGAAAAATTGATTCCTATTCCAGGAAGTGCTCCTAATGCTACAGCACTTCCAAGTGGATGCTTCTTTCATCCAAGGTGTAAGTATAAGAAGGATATATGCGAAAAAGTATCACCATCTGTTCAAGGGGAAGGACACTGCTATAAATGTCATTTTTCATTATTTGAAAAGGAGCAATAATTATGAGGCCTTTATTAGAAGTTAAGAACTTAAAAAAATATTTTACTGTACCTAATGGGTACTTACATGCAGTTGATAACGTAAGCTTATCTATTAACGAAGGTGAAACATTAGGAATAGTTGGAGAATCAGGATGCGGGAAGAGTACTTTAGGAAGAGTTATATTACGTCTTCATGAACCTACATCTGGAAATATAATATATGATGGAATGGACATTACAACCTTTAATAAAGAAGAAATGAGACAAATGAGAAAGCATATGCAAATTATTTTTCAAGATCCTTATGCTTCTCTTAATCCAAGGTTTACTATATCTCAGATTATAGAAGAACCTTTAAAGCTTCATAATGTGTACAAAAGCGACAAAGAGAGAAAAGAAAGAGTAGAGAGCTTAATGGAATATGTAGGACTGTCTAAGCGTGCATATAATCTATATCCACATGAGTTTGACGGTGGGAGACGTCAGCGTGTTGTTATAGCTAGGGCGCTGGCAATAAACCCAAAGTTTATTGTCTGCGATGAACCTGTTAGTGCACTTGATGTTTCTGTACAAGCTCAGATTCTTAATCTGATGATGGAGCTTCAAGAAAAGCTTGGATTAACCTATATTTTTATATCACACGACTTATCTGTTGTTAAGCATATATCTGATAACATTGGTGTTATGTATTTAGGTCAACTTATAGAAAAAGCGCCTAAAAAAGATATATTTAAGAAGCCGCTACATCCATATACTATAGCCTTATTATCAGCTATACCTTCTACTAACATAAGGGTCAAGAAAAAGAAAATAATTTTAAAGGGTGAAATTGTGTCACCTATCAATCCAAAGCCTGGATGTAGATTTTCAGCAAGATGTCCATTTGCAACTGAACAATGTACAAAAGAAGATCCCAAGCTACTAGAAGTTGAAAAGGATCATTTTGTAGCATGTTTCAGATGCAATGAAATAAAAAATGGAACATTACATTTTGACACTAAATAACCTTAATAATTCTTTGTTTTGAGGGGGTGGTTAGTACCTTAACAGTTTATCTTCAAGTCAAATATTTACCAAATATTTCATAACAAAGGAGAGATATAATTATGAAAAGATCAATCACGCTATTATTAGTTGCAGTACTGATGCTTGGAGCACTAACAGGATGTAACGTAAAAACTAAAGAACAAGTGACTACTGGCGGCTCAGATGGAAGTTCAAATGTAAGTGCAGTTGATATTACCCTATTAGCAATGAGTTCCAATGAAAAAGATTTAAATATTTTAAGAGATCAACTTTCTAAAGCAGGGTTTAACGTGAAATTGAACTTACAACCAGATTATGGTAGTTTTACAGGCCAAAAAGATGCAGGTAATTATGATCTTGCTATTTCAGGATGGACTACAGTTACAGGAAACCCTGATTATGCTGTAAGGTCTTTATTTACAACAGGTGGAGATTATAATGACTATGGACTATCAGATTCAGAGCTTGACAGACTTGTAGAAGAAGCATCTACTCAAACACCTGAAGAATATGCAAAAACTTACAAAGAACTTGAAAAAGTACTTGTAGAAGACAACGCTTATATAATTCCACTATACTCAAACTACAAGAGCCAAGCTATAAATAAAGAAGTATTAAAGTTAGACAGCGTTAGATTAAGTAAATCTCGTTCATTACCATGGGAAGAATTAGACTTTGTTGATGAATCAAAGAGAACAACAGAACCATTTTTATTCAGTCAAACAATGTCATCTCTTACATCACTAGACCCAATCAAGGGTAATGACGGCTCAATAAATATAATCAATACTAATATGTATGTTAGATTAGTTAACCTTACAGATGATGATGAAGTGACTTCAGAAGGTTCATTATCTTATAACAATGTTATAGCTGATGGAAATACAGAATACTATTTTATATTAAGAGATAATGTAAAATTTGCTAAGGTACAAGATAAAAAAGCTGTTGATTCAGGTGAGTTAGTAGGTGCTGAGGATGTTGTATTTTCATTAGAAAGAGCAAAGGATAAAAGCTCTGTTCCTGATCACAGAACATATAGCTTACATTCAAGCATGGATAAAATTGAAATAGTTACTGATATTCAAGAGCTAGAATCTAAAAATGTATCTGGGCAAAGCATTACTGTAAAAGAAGCACTAGAGAAAGGTTTACCAAGTTCAATTAGTCAAATTGTTGCTGATAAAAAAGATGTAAACAATGCAGAAGGTAAATACCAAGTAGTTAAAGTAACTACTAACAAACCATTCCCACAAGTACTAAACTACTTAGCTCACCAATCAGCAGGTATTGTATCTAAGGCACAGGTAGAAGCTATAAATACTTATGACGTGGCAACTTATGATAGAAACAAAGACATTGCATATGGAGACCAAACTACTATTACAGAAGGTGCCACATATAACAATACATTAGCTGTAAGTGGACCATATATAGCTATATATAAAAATGACTACGAAGTAGTGTTTGAAAAGAATCCTGGCTACATGGCTGGAACAAAACATGAGCCTAGAATTTCAAAAGTAGTTGTTAAATTCATCAAAGATGCTGATAGCTCACTTTCAGCTTTTAGAAGTGGAGAAGTTCACTTATTATATAGTGTTCCAGAAGATAAATATTCATTAGTTGAAAACGACCCTAAGCTACATCTTCAAAAGAGACCAAGCAATGGTGTTAGCTATGCTTTCTTTAACCTAAAAGGAAACAGTAAATTCTCTGATGTTAATTTAAGAAAGGCTGTTTTATATAGCGTAAATCAAGATGAATTCTTAGCAGTATACGATAAGTTAAAGATAAAAGCTTATTCTACACTTTCTACATTAGTAGATACAGGAAATGTTCACAATGCAGATCCAGATAAAACTAAGGAATTTTTAAGTAAATACTGGGAAAGCCAAGAATAATAGTAACTAGACTATATAGGATGAGAAGACATGGAAAATATTTTCCTGTCTTCCTTCTTATTGTAAAAAAGGTTTGAACCACATAGACTAACAATATTAACAGTCAAAACTGAATAGTGATAAAGGGAGGGAAGGTTCATGTGTTCTGAATCTATTAATTGTAAGATTAATAACTTAACTAAAATGATAGGCAACACTCCTTTGTTAGAAATTAAATTAAAATATAAGAATGAAGAACGTACAATTTATGCTAAAGCTGAAAATTATAATTTAACAGGTAGTATTAAAGACAGAATGGCTTTACATATTTTAAAAAAATCCTATGAACGTGGAAGGTTAAAGCCGGGAGATACTATAGCAGAAGCAACTAGTGGAAACACAGGTATTGCTTTTTCTGCACTAGGTAGGGCACTAGGACACAAGGTAACAATTTTTATGCCCGATTGGATGAGCCAAGAAAGAATAAATCTTATGAAGAGCTACGGAGCAGACATTGAGTTAGTTAGTAAGGAAGAGGGCGGTTTTCTAGGAAGTATAGATAAAGCAGATAAGCTAGCTGAAGAATGCGAAAACGTTTTCTTGCCGCACCAGTTTTCAAATGAAGATAACTGTGAAGCACATTACACAACAACAGGACCTGAAATATGGCACCAGTTACAAGAGATAGGTCTTAAGCCAGATGCAATAGTAGCAGGAGTAGGAACAGGTGGGACTATTATGGGAGCTGGTAGATACTTAAGAGAAATGAACCCAGACATTAAACTATATCCACTTGAACCTGCTAACTCTCCTACATTATCCACAGGTTATCAAGTTGGGAAGCATAGAATTCAAGGTATATCGGATGAATTTATTCCTCCTATTGTTAAGCTTGAAAAGCTAGATGATATTATTCATGTGGATGATGGAGATGCAATTATTATGGCTCAAAAATTAGCTTCTACATTAGGATTAGGAGTAGGAATTTCCTCAGGAGCCAATCTTATTGGTGCTATAATTGCACAAGAGAAATTAGGAAAGGATAGTGTAGTAGTTACTGTTTTTGCTGATGATAACAAGAAGTATCTGAGTACTGACTTGATGAAAGAAGAGCCTGTTAAGGATGATTTTCTTTCTACAGATATAGAATTGCTGAGTGTAAAGGCATATAAGCGTGTATGCAGTGCCTGCCGTTAAAAATATATGTAAAATTTTTTTAGACCATACATAATATTACTATATTTGGATAAAATACTTTCGAACTACCAAAGAAAGGAGTCAATGTATGGCTAAGAACAAAAATAACAAAAACAAAAACAAAAATAACAGCAACAATCTAAACAATGCAAACAGAAATGAAAGCAATAATAATAACGACAACAAAGATAATAGGGACAGATAGTTTTTAAAAAGCAATTATGCACTTATGATAGTGCGAAACTATAAGAAGCCACTTTTTATTATGTGGCTTCTTATATAAATTTTATAACAAATATTAAAGTTCTATTTTGAATCCTTATATTCAAGAACTTTCTCAATGAGCTCCAAAAAAGACTTTTTTAATTTATTTATGTTTTTATATAAATTTTTTATTTTGTTTGCTTAAAAAAATTATCTATTATTTTCTCAACAAGTCTTTTTTGAGCATATGCTTGGGTGACTAGTGAAAGCACTAATAATAAAAGTTCAAGCCTGTGGTGTTCAGGTATATCTTTCTCAGATAGCTTCTCTTTAATACTCAAAAATTTGCTTTCAAAGTTTGCTTGGAAGCTGCTTAACTCTTCGCTTTTTATATCAATAAAAGTAGAATAAATATCCTCTAGAGATATATTATTATTTTCATTTGAAGTTATTTCCTTAGTTAAAGGCATAAGTAAAGATTTAATATCGTTGATAGATAGTATCTGCTTTAAATTATATATGAGGATAAGTAAAATCATATGTTCTTTACTGTATTTTTTACTTTTAGGTGGGATGATTATTTTATCCTTAGAATAGTTATTGATCATAGTTTTAGTCAATATAGGATCTTTTTCATCCCTTTTTAAATGACCAAGCCTTTCATCAAAAAATGTAGTAACTTGGTCCATATATAGATCTATGCATGGAATATCTCTAGCGTCGATTTCATTAAACAATGAAACCTCATCTACAAGCTCATACAGTTTATCTTCTGGTATTTTCATATCATCACCTCGGTTATTTATAACATAACATAAATTATTAGTAAAGACAATAAATAATTGTTGTACTTTTATGGCTTGTGGTGATATAATAAGATGTAGTAATGAAAACTACTTGATAATTTTTCTTAATAAAACTTGTTTATTTTCTAGTAAAATGTATAATAATTAAAACACATAAAATAAATAGAAATGATGGGGGAGTATAGATGAAATTTAAGGTTATTGCTGACAGTTGTTGTGATTTGAATGATGAATTAAGAAAATCTATGGCTGTTAATATAGTTCCATTGACTATACATATAGATGATAAAGCCTATGTTGATGATAAAAATTTAGACATAAAAGAGTTATTAAGGGTAATGAGTTCTTCTGAATCTGCTCCTCAGACGGCTAGTCCTTCCCCGGGGGATTTTATGAAAGAATATGAGGAAGCTGAAAATGTTTTCGTAGTTACTTTATCTTCTATGCTAAGTAGCACGTATAACCATGCTATGATGGCAAGAAAGATGGTTTTAGAGAATTTGCCAAATAAATTTATCCATGTATTTGACTCTTTTAGTGCATCAATAGGAGAAACTTTAATAAGCTTACAGATACTTGAAACTTTAAGATATGAACAGAACCCACATAAAGTAGTTGAAAAAGTAAACGAATATATAGGAAATATGAAGACCTTTTTTGTTCTTGAATCTCTTGAAAATTTAATTAAAGCTGGAAGAATAACTTCGCTAAAAGGGCTAATAGCTTCATTGCTTTCAATTAAACCTATTATGAGAGGTACTGAAAATGGAGAGATTGCTTTAGTAGAAAATGTAAGAGGCTCAAAGAAAGCTCTTAAAAGACTGGTGGAGATAATAGGAGAACAAGGAGAAAAGCTAGAGGATAAGATTTTGGGAATAGCTCATTGTAATTGTTTAGAAAAGGCGATGAAATTCAAAGAAGAAGTAATACGAAGATATAATTTTAAAGACATCATAATAGTTGAGACAGCAGGTATCAGTACTGTATATGCAAATGATGGGGGCCTAATCATAGCATTTTAACATAAATAATTATTGAAAAAAATATGGTATGTGCTTTTAGTTAGCTGAGAATAGCCGAAAGAACTCTATAACATTGGAAGTAGGGGACTCTTCGGCTACGTCTCAGAAAGCTATAAAGTATTAGACCTTCAACAAGCCCTTTTTCAAGCAATTACTTAAAGACATTTTTTTTAGACCAGCATTCTCAAAGAATATCTCGATTTTATCCTTGTTCAGATTTTGAACTTTGCCCTTACCAAATTTAGAATGAACTATTTGACTTCCTATCTTAATGCTATTTCTAATTTGAAACTCTTGAAGAGCCAGCATAATATCCTGAAGCTCTTTTACAAACCTAGAACTTTCGGCTTTTTCATTAGCTACTGAGTCTAAGGTTATTATATCTAAATAGGTCCTTGCCCTTGTCATACCTACATAAAAAAGTCTTCTTTCTTCTTCTAATGGTTTTAAATTTCCCTCATTACATGCCTCTATGGTAGATGATGAGGGAAATTCACCGTCTACTAAATCAATCATGTAGACTCTTTCAAATTCTAAGCCCTTTGCAGAATGGATAGTAGATAGATGGACTGCATTTTTTCCCTTATTAAATTTGGAATCTTCAATATTTTTTTGTAGCCTATTAAGTTTTTCAAGAAACTCAGGAATGTTTTTAGTTTCCTTAGCTATTATTTTAATATTTGCTATTATGGATTTAACACTATCATAAGAATATCCAAGATTTTTACAGTTGTCCTTAAGATAATTAGTATACTCTAACTCTTCTTCTATGAACAAAATTCCTTCACTAGGTCTTTTCTTAGATAATCGTTTAAACTCTATACTGAGCTTTCTAATATTCTCAAGTTGAAAATGCTGGAAACCTGGGAATTCAAGAAGTAAATCAAAGACCGTATCAGAGCTTTTAGCATTTAATACGAAATTCATAGCATTTTTTGAAATGTATCTGTTCATTTTAAAGTATATTTTTTCAAAGGATTCTTTGTCCTTAGGGTTTAAGGCAACATTGAAAAATGCTAATATATCCTTTAGTACCCAATGGTTAAAGAAGTTTATTTTAGAGTCTCTTACATAAAAAGGAATATGGTGTCTGGTGAAGCTTTCTACAATGCCTACTAAAGATAGATTATTCCTGTATAATATAGCTGTATTATAATAGCATTGTTTTTTAAAAAGAGTATTTATAATATATGTGTATTGCTGATATTCATCCTTTACTTTGACTATAGTTATAGGTCTATTGCTTGGATTTGAGGTAGTCAGCTTTTTTGTATACCTATTAACATTTTTCTTAATGAACTCATTGCAAATATATACTATGTTATTTGAAGAACGGTAGTTTTCCTCCATGTAAAACATTTTTGAATTAGGGTATCTTTCCTTGAAATTCAACAACTCCTCAGGCATGGCTCCTCTAAAGCCGTATATGCTTTGGTCATCATCTGCTACTATAAACAGATTATTATTTGGCATAGAAATAAGTTTTATGATTTCATTTTGAATTTTTGAAGTATCCTGACCTTCGTCTACTTGTATATATTTAAACCTATTTCTATATTTTTTTAGTAAGTCTGGATTGGACTTAAGGATTTCATAGGCTATTGTTAGCATGTCATCAAAATCTATATAATTATTTTTTTTCTTAAAGCTTTCGTACATATTATAAATATCATTAAACCGACTAAAAGAATTATTGTTTAGTTTTAGAAAATCTTCTGTACTTATCATCATATTCTTTATATAACTGATACTGCTTTGAAGTTCTTCTAACTTATCATCATTAATAAATGCATTATTTACTTTCTTATATATATCTCTAAGTATGGTTGCTTTATTTGCAGAGGACATATCTCCCTCTATTAAACTATAGTAGGTTTTAGTTAAATTTGCATAATCTCTTAATATGGAGTATGCAAAGCTATGTATAGTTGAAAATATGGTTCTGCTTCCTATATTATTTCCAAATATAGAGGAAAATCTGTCTTTCATATCTCTTGCAGCAGCTTTACTAAAGGTAATGGATAAAATATTTTCAGGTTTAATATTATAGTTCATTATCATATGAGCAGTACGAGATATTAGTACTGTGGTTTTTCCAGCGCCAGGCACTGCTAAGACTATAGCTGGTCCATCCTTATGTAATACAGCTAGCTTTTGCTGTTCATTTAAATTTATTCTATATTTCATCCTTAGAAATTCAAAAAAATTGCTATCCAATGGTTAAACTCCTTTCACCTCATATAACTTAATATATTTTATCATATTTCTTCGAAAAACTATAAAAATGTAGTACAATAATAGTAACAGTATTTAGATTAGAGAGACTCTTATATGCTAGTTAAATTTAAGGAGGGATACCATAATGCATCAAGATGGCTATGTTAGAGCATATGATGGGTTAGAGTTATATTGTGTGAAGAGTATACCTGAAAATCCTAAAGGAATAGTAGTAATAGTTCACGGATTTGCTGAACATTTAGGAAGGTATGAGTATTTAACTAAGAGGTTAAATGAACACAACTACGGAGTTTATAGATTTGACAATAGGGGACATGGGAAAACTAAGGGAGATAGGGGGCATATCGATAAGTTTGAAGACTTCCTATATGATGCAGATACTATTGTGGAAATGGCAAAAGCAGAAAATGAGCTTCTTCCAATTTTTATGCTGGGGCATAGTATGGGAGGATTTATTACTGCAGCTTATGGTATCAAATATAAGGACAAACTAAAGGGACAGATTTTTTCAGGAGCAGCAACAGCAACATCACCTCAGGTTAAAGGAATGAAGGGAGAAATATTTGGATTAATAAATAAATTTGCACCTAAGCTTAGAATTAAAAATCCCATTTCAAACAAACTATGTAAAAAACAAGAAGTAGTGCATAATTATCTAAAAGATCCCTTAAACTTAAAAGATGCTACTTTGAACTTTTATGTTGAATTCTTAATAAGGGGAGTAAAATGGTTAAATGCTAATATAGAAGAGTATGCTTATCCTTGTTTAATACTACATGGTGAGGAGGATAAGATCGTTTCTAAGGAAGCATCTAAGAATTTTTATGAGAAAATATGCTCTGTCGATAAAAAAATAATAATTTTTGAAGGGCTATATCATGAAATAATGAATGAAGAAACAAGAGACGATGTTATTGACCATATATGTGCTTGGCTAGAGTCTAAATGCACTGAAAGTATGTAAAACTACATAGTCAACTGATTTTTCTTAATATTTCTATAATATATCGACAAAATATGACTGTTTTTTTGTTGTTTTTGTGTTAAAATCTTTATTAGTACATAAAAATTGAGGAGTGGTGTAGCGTGAAGGATCTCAATATCTTAAGTCCAGGACAACGACTAAAAGAGATTAGAAAGATGCTAAAACTTAGGCAGGATGAAATTGCTGGTGAGAAATTTTCTAAGAACTACATCTCTATGTTTGAAAATAATAGAAGGGCAATTAATGCTATTAATGCTACATATTTAGCTAATAAAATCAATGAGTATGCCAAATCCAAAGGATATGATGATATATATATTCAGCCATCATATCTATTAAAGAGTGAAGTAGATTTGGCTAGGGACAAATGTGAAAAGTGGATAGAAGAGGTTGAGACTAATTTAGAAATTAGTGATGCTGATTACATGATGAATCTCTATAAGACAATTTATGTGGCATCAAAATATGGACTAACCAATTATAGGGCAAAGGCTCTTTATCTAAAGGGTGTATTTTCATTGCATAATGAAAGATATGAGTGTGCTATGACTCAGCTTTTAGGTGCACTAGTTTTTTATGCTAGGGAAAACGATTTCATATATGTAAGTGATATTTATGAGAAAATGGGAATTATTTTATACAATAAGAAGGAGCCGCAGCAAGCTCTTGTATATTTTAAATTATCCTATGAGATTATTAGAAATACTAAGGTATTTAGTAGGCAAAAGTTTGAGGAATTAAATTATTTTATAGCTCTTTGTTATTATGAGACAGGACATTATTTAACTGCATTAAAGATGTTAGGATTGATTGAAACGGATAGCAATGAAATTTCTGAGTTGGCAAATAGAATAAATAAAGTTCTTGCAGGATAAACTGTTATTT